>CAZRGQ010000032.1:0-25443 GCA_964599645.1 uncultured Lentisphaerales bacterium
TGCGCTTCCCCGGCCCAACCCGATACTGGAGAATCGGAGAGGTCTTATACCAAGATACCGTACCATCCTTTTTAACATGTTGGTTCTTCTTGTTTTGCAACAAGTGACAAGTTATACTACTGCATCTGTTGTCGCCGGATGCAGTTGAGGATCGTCACCGGGCTTTCGGCGGCAATCCGGTAGAAGACGCGCCGCCCTTCACGCCGGGAGCCGATGACCCCGGCGGCGCGCATCTGACCCAGATGTTGCGACACCGCCGACTGTTGTCCGCCGATACCAGCCACGATCTCGCCCACGGCGCTCTCGCCATAGAGATCGAGATACTCGATGATGCGCAGACGCTGGGCATGTCCCAGCAACCTGATCGTCTCGGCAAACTGCTCAAAGATCGCTGGTGGCAGCGGAGCGGCAGTCACCTGTTTGTCGAACCTGGCCACAACAACTCAGATGAAGAGTGTATTGTTGCTCTGGCGTGCCAGCTCGGCGAAGCCGGCCACACCAGCCACCTCGTCAACCTCGATCAGTTCTTCACGCGTAATCCCCATCACGGCCATCGCCATGTCGCAGGCAATGAACTTGACGCCGAGCTGACGCGCCTGCTCCAGCAACTCTGTCAACGTCGGCACGTTGTTCTGGTGCATCACATGCTTCATCATGGTGGTGCCCATGCCGGCCATGTGCATCTTGGAGAGCTTCAGTTTGCCGACGCCTTGCGGCATCATCTTGCCGAACATCCGGGAGAGCAGACTCTTCTTGACTTTGGGGCCGGGGTTGCGTCGCAAGACGTTCAAGCCCCAGAAGGTGAAGAAGATGCCGACCTTGGCTCCGGCCGAGGCGAGGCCACAGGCCAGAATCAGGGCGGCCAGCGCCTTGTCGAGATCGTTGCTGAAGAGGATCAGGGCGGCCGCATGGGGTGTGGTGGGCAGCGCCGCATTGCCTGCGGCGGCTGTTGCCGGCTGTGCCGTGCTGTTGTTTGCGTTCTTCATGATCAGCGCCTCGATATGTTCGGAATGTTCAGTATAACTCAGCAACGTGTGCCCGTTGGACTTGAGCCAGTTTTTCAGATCGCTGTCGAAGGAGAGCGGAGCCAACAGGCGAACCGTCTCACCCGGTTGCAGTTTGTCGACCTGCAGTTTGAGGTTAACCACCGGACCGGGGCATGAGAGCGCCCGCACATCCAATAGTTCAGTCGTTGCGGCTGTTGCAGCGCTCTGACCTGCAGGCTGTGCTCCCTGCCCTGCTGCGCCGGGGAGACGCGGCGGTTCAGCCGCCTCGGGGAAGGAGGTAGTGTTGACGTGTTGCCAGGTGGCGATACCACCCATCAGATTTTTGACGTTAAACCCGTTGAGACGCAACATCCGTTCGGCGATATAACCGCGCCGCCCCACCATACAGAGGGTGATGATCTCGCGACTCTTGTCGAGCTCGCCCATGCGCTGGCGCAACTGACTCAGCGGGATGTTGAGCGAGCCGGGAATCGTAGTGAGCGCCACCTCGGCCTCTTCACAGATGTTGAGCAGCAGGGCATTTGCGGGTAGCGACTCGGCATGCACGATCTTGGCATCCCCCAGCAGGATGTTTACCGCCGCCATACCGGCAAAGTTGACCGGATCCTTGGCCGAGTTGAAGGGTGGGGCATAGGCCAGTTCGAGATCGGCCAGATCATGTACCGTCATGTTGCCGCGCAGCGCCACGGCGATGGTGTCGATCCGTTTGTCGACCCCCTTGTAGCCGACCGCCTGCGCACCGAGAATCTTGCCAGCCCCATTGAAGAGGAGCTTGAAGTGGATGCGCGACGCGCCGGGGTAGTAGATGGCATTGGAGTCGGGATGGAGGTAGACCTTCTCGTAGGGAATTTTATCTTGCTTGAGCCGACGCTCCGTCAGCCCCACACTGGCAGCCGTCAGCCTGCCCAGCTTGATGATCGAGGTGCCATAGCTGCCACGATACGTTGTTTGGCGCCCCACGAGGTTATCAGCCACGATGCGGGCCTGACGGTTGGCCGGACCAGCCAGCGGAATGGCCGTCTTGCGTCCGGTAATGGGATCCACCACCTCAACCGCATCACCGGCAGCGTAGATATCGGGATCGGAGCTGCAGAGATGTTGGTTGACGATGATATGGTTGCGTGGCCCCAGTTCGAGACCGGCGGCACGGGCCAGCTCACTGTTGGGCTTCACCCCCACGCTCATCACCACCAGATCGGCGAGGATGGAGGCGTCGTTATCGAGCACCACCGCCAGCGCCTCCGCGGTCGGACGGAAGGCGACCACACGGCGTCCCAACCGCTGGCCGATCCCTTGCGCGGCCAGCTCCTGCGAGAGAGGAACCGACATTTCACGATCAATTGTCGGCAGAATCTGGTTGCAGAGCTCAACGATTGTGACTTCAAGCCCAAGTTCACGCAGATTCTCCGCCGTTTCGAGGCCGATAAAACCGGCGCCTACCACCACGGCGCGTCGGGCGCCGGCCTTGACCCGCTCCATGATGGCATCCATGTCGGGGATCGTCCAGAGCCGCAAAACGCGGGGATCATCGCTCCCCGGCAACTGTAGATCGAGGGGCGAAGAGCCGGTGGCGATCACCAGCTTGTCGTAGCTCTCCTCGTAGGCGTTGCCATCGAGGCTCTGCACCTTGACGACCTTGCGTTGGCGGTCGATCGACTCCACGTTGCTGTTGACGCGCACATCGACCTTGAACCAGGCAGTGAACTTGGCTGGCGTCATTACCATTAACGATTCACGCACCGGAATGGCACCGCTGAGGTGGTAGGGCAGGCCACAGTTGGCATACGAGATGTAGGGACCACGCTCCAGCAAAACGATCTCGGCCGTTTCGTCGAGGCGCCGTAGCCGCGCCGCAGTGCCAGCTCCGGCTGCAACACCGCCAATGATTACAGTTTTAATGATCTTCTCCCTGTTAAGAGTCCTGATTCGGTCAAATGGCGCATTAAAATATCATGATATTTGAATATGTCAAGCGCTTATGACGTTGAAGTGCCGGGGGGGAATCACTATAATTGCGGCTACCATAACACAGGCTACCCCTGTCTGTGCCTAGCACGATTCACCACCGGAGACCAGAGATGCAGAGCACCACCAGACGTACCATCGCCTTTAACCTTCCTTGGGACGATGCACCGATTGATCTACGCCACCTC
Organism: uncultured Lentisphaerales bacterium; assembly: GCA_964599645.1. Classification (GTDB taxonomy): domain Bacteria; phylum Verrucomicrobiota; class Kiritimatiellia; order RFP12; family JAAYLN01; genus JAAYLN01. The sequence continues at coordinate 3,161 of CAZRGQ010000032.1, forward strand.
TTTGAAACGGAGAAGCCGGCCGGCCGGCACGGTTTTCTGGCCTGCCGTGATGGCAAGCTCTGCTTTGAAGATGGCACCCAGGCGCGCTTCTGGGGCGTCAACTTCAACAGCGCCGCCAACTTCCCGCCGCACCACTATAGCGAGAAGGTGGCTGTGCGTCTGGCAAAGTTCGGTGTCAATCTGGTGCGCTTTCACCAGTTGGATGGCGATTGGTCGACGCCCAATATCTTTCAATTCACCAAGGGCCCGCGTTTGGAAAATACACGCCAGCTTGATCCCGAGAGCATGGATCGGCTCGACTACCTGATCCACTGCCTGAAGCGCGAGGGCATCTACGTCTACTTCGATCTGCTCACCTATCGACGCTTCCGCTCCGGCGATGGTGTTGAATCCACCAACGCCTGCCGTGCGGCCGCCCGCCCGCAGTCGAATTTCGATCCCCACCTGATCGAGTTGCAGCAGGAGTATTGCGAGCAGGTCTGGAACCACTACAACCCCTACACCGGTCTGGCCTACAAGGATGATCCGGTGATCGCCCTGACCGAGATTGCCAACGAGAATGAGGTGCTGGCCCATTTCAATGAGTTGCCGGAGGTCTATCGCAACCAGCTCGAAGAGCGCTATCTCGCCTGGCGCAGCGAGCGTGGTCTGCCGGCTCTGGAGCGACCGATCGCCTTTGAGGAGTATGATGGGCCGACGACTGAATTTCTGGTGGAGTTGCAGCGCAACTACTTCAACCGGATGCGCCAATATATGTTGGACCTCGGCGTCAAGATTCCGATCACCGGCACCAACTGGGCCGTCGGAGGCGCCGCCACGTTGGCATCGCAGTCGGAGATGGACTTTACCGACAGCCATGTCTACTTCTACAACTGGGGCTGGCGTCCCTACGAGAAGCGGGTCATGACGGAGACGATGCTGCAATATGTTGACCCTTGGTACCGCTCTCTCTCCTCAATGCGGGTGCTGGATCGCCCCTTCTTCGTCTCGGAGTGGGATCATCCCTGGCCCAGCGAGTGGCGGGCAGAGGCGGCCCTCAACCTGGCAGCAGTCACGGCGCTGCAGGGCTGGGGCGGCGCAGCGGTTCATACCTACCGCTACGACTGCCGTGAGCGCTCCGACATGATCGCCATCCCCGTCACCAGCGATGCTCTGGCGGGGATTCCCTACCGTGGCGGTGTCTTTGATACCTATAACGACCCTTCCAAAATCGGCCTCTTCTACCACGCTGCCATGATCGTCAGGCGCGGGGATGTGAGCGAGGCCGGGCAGACCTATGAGTGTCTCCTGCCGGGACTGCGCGCTGCCGACAATCCCGTCACGCCCGACAAGCCGGGTCTGCTGCATGGCAACCACTGTCCGGCCCTGGAGGGTGCCAGCGAGACGAGCAAGATCGGTATGCGCCTGCCGGGGGCGGCGGCGCAGACAGCGAAACAGTTGGCTGTCGGCGACAGGCTGGTGGCCGCCGACGCCACCGAGCTCCGCTCTGATACCGGCGAGCTCTATCGCAATGTGGCGCAACGCTACGGCACCATCGATACCCCGCGCACCAAGGCTGCCTATGGCTTCTTGGGGGCTGTGGGCACCATCAAGCTCAATGGCCTGACGCTTAAATCGCATACCGACTTTGCCGTAATCGCGCTGAGCTCGCTTAGCGCTGAGCCGTTGCAGACGAGCGACAATATCCTGCTGACGGCCGTGGGTCGCTCCGACAACAGTGGCGCTACCTACAACAGCAACCGCACCCTGCAGTATGATCGCGGACATGGTCCGATCTTGGTCGAGGTGATTGAGGTCGAGGTTGAACTCGAGACGACGGTGACGCGTCTGGTGGTTTCGGGCATCAACAGCGAAGGCATGATCACAGGCGAGGTGCCGGTGGAGTATACCGACGGCAAACTGCGCTTCTCATTGGGGGGCGACTTCCCCTCGATCTACTACCTGATTCAGAAGTTCTGAGCGGGGGGGTGATGACAAAACGTATGAGATCAAGGGTCACAACTCTACTGGCAATGGCTTTGATCGCCGCTGCGGCAGCCAGCCTAACTGCCGCTGCGGACGATAAAGCTGCACCGGTCCCGGCAGCATCCGGGGCAGCAGTCGCAGCCGGAACAGTGGCGCCAACTGCTGCGCCGGCACCGGAAACGACTGAGCCGGCAGCCGATATGGCAACAGGTGAAGGGGAGGTGACTACGGCTGGTGCTGCTGCGGAGCAGAGTGACAAAAGCGAGAGCAAGCTGAAGTCGAAACGTGAGGCGGAGACTGACAAGGCCAAGGTCTGGCTCGATCGGGAAGACCCGATCGCCAGCCCCTATGCGACGGCCGGTGGCGAGATTAACTACGCTGCCGGACCGACGCCCAAGAGCCTCAACCCCTACCTCGACAACAACACCTTCTCCTATCAGGTCTTCGGAGCGATGTATGAGTCGTTATTGGGCAGCGATCCGCTGACGGCCGACTATGCCGCCGGTCTGGCGCGCCACTGGGAGATTGCCGAAGATGGCGTCACCTTCACCTTCTACCTCGATCCGGTGGCGCGCTGGAGCGATGGACGCCCCATCACCGCCGAAGATGTGAAGTGGACCTTTGAGCGGATCATGGATCCGGCCAGTCAGACCGGGCCACACAAGGTGGCGTTGCAGACCTTTATGAAGCAGCCGCCCGAGATCGTCGCACCGCTGATCATCCGCTTCACGGCTGACGAAGCCCACTGGCGCAACCTGGGGGCTGCCGGCGGTTTCGAGATTCTGCCCAAGCATATCTTTGAAGGACAAGACTTCAACACGATCAGCTTCAACTTTCCCGTCGTCTCCGGCCCCTACAAATTGCAGCGCTTTGAGGAGGGGATATCTCTGACCCTCGAGCGGCGCAACGACTGGTGGGGGCGGGCGCGTGATATCAATCGCGGGGTTGCCAACTTCCAGCGCGTAACCTATCGCTTCTATGCCGAGGCCGACAACGCCTTTGAGGCCTTTCTGAACGGGCAGGTCGATGTCTATCCCGTCTACCGTGCCGCCATCTGGGTCGATCGCACCTCGGGTGGCAAGTTCGACCACAACTGGATTGTCAAGCGTCGTATCCGCAACCACCGACCGCTCGGTTTTCAAGGTTTCGCCATGAATATGCGCCGCGCCCCCTTTGACGATGTGCGGGTGCGTCGTGCGCTGGCACATCTGCTCAACCGTGCCAAGCTGGTTGAGACGCTGATGCACAACCAGTATTTTCTCCACAAATCTTACTACGAGGACCTCTACGACGACGATCACCTCTGTAACAACAACGAATATGAGTTCAGCCCTGAGAAGGCCAAGGCGCTGCTGGATGAGGCCGGTTGGCTGGTCGATCCGCGTAGCGGTCTGCGGCAACGGGAGGGCAAGCCGCTACGCTTCACCTTCCTGACGCGTGATGAGAGTTCCGACAAGTTTCTCGTCCAGTACAACGAAGATTTAAAGCGGGCCGGGATTGAGATGAAGATCGAGCGCAAAGATTGGGCTGCCTGGACCCGCGATATGGAGGAGTACAACTACGACATGACGTGGGCCGCCTGGAGCAGCGGCCTCTTCAAAGACCCCGAGAGCATGTGGCTTTCGAGCGAAGCCGAGCGCAAAGGGGGCAACAACATCACCGGCTTCAAAGATCGCATGGTTGACGAGCTGATCAAGACGCAGCGCAATATCTTCGACCTCGAGACGCGCAACAAAATCTGCCGCCGCATCGATGGTATCCTGGCGGAAGAGGTACCCTATATCCTGCTCTGGAACCTCGATGTCGTGCGCCTGCTCTACTGGGACAAGTTCGGCACCCCGCCCACCATCCTCTCCAAATATGGCGACGAACGCAGTCTCCTCACCTACTGGTGGTACGACGCCGATTCGGCCGCCGAACTGGAGGCTGCCATGGCGGCCGGCGAGATGTTGCCACCCCGCCCCGACATCGTCGATTTCGACGAGGCCTTCCGCAAACAGTAGCCGCACGATGGATCGCCTGAGCTATCTGATACGCCGCCTGCTGCTGACGATCCCGACCTTTATCGGCATTACACTGGTCTGCTTTGCACTGACACGCCTCCTGCCGGGCGGACCGGTGGAGATGCGGCTGGCACGGCTGCGCGGGCTTGGCAGCGGCGAAACCGGCAGCAGCGGTGCCGGTCGCCTGGCAGCCATCAGCGAAGACCAACGTCAGGCTTTGAACAGCCAGTTCGGCTTTGACCGGCCCTTTCTGGTGCAGTATGGCCGCTGGCTCTGGCACGACTGCCTCGGCTTGCGCATGGCATCGTACGACTATCCCGATCGTACCGCCGGCGAGTTGATTGCCTCGCGCTTTCCGATCTCCCTCTGGTTTGGCATCTCCGGTTTTCTGCTCGCCTATCTCGTCTGTATCCCGCTCGGCATGGCCAAGGCATTGCGTCACGGCAGCCGCTTTGATGCCGTCAGCAGTATCATCGTCTTCATCGGCTATGCGCTTCCCTCCTACGCCTTGGGCATGTTGCTCAAGATGGCCTTTTGCGGGACTGTCGACGGTTTGTGGTCGATCTTCCCTCTGGGCGGCTTTGCTTCGCCCGGTGCGGCCGAGCTCGGCTTCTGGGCCCAGATGCGCGACCGTGCCTGGCATCTGGCTCTGCCGGTAACCTGCTATGTGGCCGGCAGCTTTGCCATGTTGACGCTGCTGATGAAGAATTCGCTGCTGGAGCAGATTGCGGCCGACTACATGCGCACGGCCTTTGCCAAGGGTTGTACACCGCAGCGCGCCCTCTGGGGACACGCCTTCCGTAACGCCCTGATTCCGATTGCCACCGGCTTCGGCGGTATCCTGACGCTGCTCTTTGCCGGCTCGGTGATCATCGAACGCATCTTTGAAATCCCCGGCATGGGGCGCTTGAGTCTTGAAGCGGTTGCCGGGCGCGACTACGCCGTCTTCATGGCGATTCTGGCGGTCACCTCATCACTGCAGTTGCTGGGCAATCTCCTCTCCGACTGCTGCTATATGCTGATCGATCCCCGCATTCACTTTGGAAAATAGGCAGCGGGATGGAACTGAAGATCGAGATCATGGCTGCGACCGGGAGTCCATACTGCTGCCCGGCGGCTGGAGGTGTGGTCGGGTGAGCCGCCTCTTGCTCTCGCCGCTGGCCCGCAAGCGTTGGCAACAGTTCCGGCGTAGCCGGCGCGCCAGCCTCTCGCTGCTGTTGCTGCTGCTAATCTACCTCGTCAGTCTCGCTGCCGAGCTGTGGTGCAACGACCAACCACTCTACCTTCGCTTTGAAGGGCGCTCCTACTTCCCCTTCCTGCGCTACCTCTCACAGGAGCGCCTCTTTGGCAACGGCCTGGCGGCTGCGCCCGACTATGAGCTCCTGCGTCACGATCCCCGTTTTGCCGCCGGTAGCGGCAACAGGATTGTAATGGCGCCGATTCCGCATGGACCGCACAAGGTGGAGCGTCCAGAGCTGTTGCAGGCCTACCGCCGGGTCTCACTCACGGTTGTACCGGCCGTGGCTTTGGGACGGCTCAACCTCACCGCTTCCGGCCTGGTCACACGCCCGCTCGGCTGTGACGCCTTTCTGGCACCGGGCGTGAGGTTTGACGAGACGCCCCTGACCAACCACTGGCAGATGACTCCCGCATTGGCTGCGGCTCTGGAGCAACGCTTTGCCGGCGGTGAAGCGGCAGCCTTTAAAGCCGTCTTGCAGCCGCTGCCTGAGAGCCGGGCGTTACCGGTAGAGGTCTCGCTGCTGGCCACCAGGGGCCGGGCAACCGCCTCGGTGCGTCTGGCGCTGCGTGAGCCTGATACCACCGCGCTGGCCCCCTTTACGCTGCGTCTCGCGCAGCGGGACGGGGGGCTGGTTCCGCTCAAATCAGAGCCATGGCGCAAGGTGCCGCCGGAGCTGCGTGATGAACTGCTGCGCTGGGCAGGTGAGGTCGTCGCAGAGCGTAGCGGGGCCGCAACCGGGCGCACTCTCGTCTGGCAGGGGCGTGAAGCAAGCGTCACCCTCCGCCGCGAGGCGATCTCCTGGCCGCATCGGCCGGTGCCGGGCCACTGGCTGGGGATCGACGCGGCCGGACGTGATGTGCTGGCGCGTCTCCTCTACGGTACACGCATCGCCCTCAGCTTCGGGCTCCTGCTGGTGTTGTGGGCGATGTTGCTGGGGCTGACGATCGGAGCCCTGCAGGGCTATTTTGGCGGTTTGACCGACTTGGCCACACAGCGCTTTATCGAGATCTGGAGTGCGCTGCCGTTCCTCTACGTCATGATTCTGCTGGGCGCGGTAGTGGGGCGCAGCTTTGCACTGCTGCTCTTCTGTTATGGACTCTTCAACTGGATCGGACTCTCCTACTACATGCGGGCCGAGTTTCTCCGTCTGCGGCGGCGCGCCTTTGTCGAGGCTGCACGTTGTCAGGGGTTGTCACCCCTGCGTATTATCTGGCGTCATATTCTGCCCAACGCCTTGACCCCCCTGATCACCCTGATGCCCTTCAGTCTTGTCGGCGCCATCGGCGCCATCACAGCGCTCGACTTCCTCGGCTTCGGACTGCCACCCCTGACGCCGAGCTGGGGCGAACTGCTGCAACAGGCACAACAGAACCGTACCGCCTGGTGGTTGATTCTCTACCCCTCGCTGACCCTCTTCAGCGTCATGCTCCTCACCGTCTTTATCGGCGAAGGCCTGCGCGAGGCCTTCGACCCCAAATCAGATGCTAGATATCGTTAATGGTGTTAATGAGCCCCGCTTTTAGTTGCAGTTGTGCCATAAAAATGCGATAATCAACGGTGAGTTTTGATTCCGCGATTTAATTGTTGGCTACAGCTCATGGAAGATATGTCGCTTTAGACTTTCTCTTTAGGCTTGCCGAGCGGACTTTTTAAGGGAGCAGACTGGATGGTTGAACTAGCACAAAAGGGTGATAAGCCTGCAATCACAATGCCTGAATCCCGGGTTGCTGGACGTAAACAGCAGCTTGAAGCGGAACTGGAGCGTTGCTTAGAGTTGCTAATAGACCATGGTCCACCAAAGAAGGTGATACTTTTTGGGTCGATGGCACAAGATGATGTCAACGAATGGTCAGATATCGATCTGATTATTGTTGAAGAGACCGACCTACCTTTTTTAAAGCGCATTAAAAAGCACAGAAATCTTTTAAAACCTCGTATAGGTATGGACATAGCCGTATACACATATTTAATTCACACCTACCCTCACATAACCTGATGGAGACACAACCATGAGCAGATTTATTACCGGAGTTTATAATTATTGTGACGCCTGGTGTAAACGGTGTCCCTTCACGCAACGCTGCAGAAACTATGTGGAGGATACCGATACGATCCTGAACATGAAGCCGGGAGAAGTCCCTGATGAGGAGGCCGTAAGAGGCAAGTTCTGGGAGCAGTTGGCCGCAAACTTGAGGTTTGCTACGGCCTTCGGCAAGCGTGAAGTCGATTTTGACTGGGATTACGCTGACATCCAGCCAGACGAAGATGAGGACGACCCTTTTGAGAGGTGTGATGAGCTGGCTCAGAAACATCCCCTGGTCATACTCAGTCATGAATATTGGGCGCAGGCCGAGGCGTGGTTGGACAGCGACTCTACCGATAAAGTATTGAAACAACTGGCACAGGAGTGGGTGTCACAAGCGGGTAGTTCTCCCTATGACAAAACTGACTACGAAGCTGAGGCGCTGAAGATAAAAGATCTGCTGGAGGTGGCTTCATGGTACGATACTCTGTTGCGCTCGAAGATGTATCGCGCTATCCATGGCTACTATTGCGAGGTTGCAGAGGGGCGCAGAGACCCCGAAGCAGCCATATATCCTTCTTTCTCTGATGCGGCAGGGACAGGCAAATTGATGCTGGTGTCGATTGAACGCTCGATCGCCGCCTGGAGCGGGTTGCTGCAGCACCTGAAATCAGAAGAGGAGACCATTCTCAAACTCTTGGTGATGCTGCAAAAAATGCAGCAAGGTATCAAAAGAGTCCTGCCGGACGCCGAACACTTCCGTCGCCCCGGTTTTGACGCCGGCCCCAATATCTTTGATACAGACTAATTCCAGCAAAAACCCGGTATTTCTCCTGCGCTGAGCTACTTTCAGCAGACTATCGGTTCTCCGCATGCCTTTCAATTCTGTTTCGCTGCGGTAAAAGGCTTCCGGTAAAATGCTGCCATGATCCTCGCTCTCTCTCATTGATCATAACTGCCACATCCCTGTCACTGACCTATTACTCACCAAACAGATCTAAAAAAAGCTCTTAATGGCCTTGGAATCACCCCACATGAGTTCACGGCCGAAGGAGCAACGGTCAAAGTTGAACACTACGTTGGAAGTTGTTAAGAGATGCTTGGGAGAAGATTGTAAAGCAAGTTGAGGATGCTGTTGGAGCCCAAAAGCCAAGATTATTGAACTTTTTGAAAACAATAACGGTGAGCTGGAAGCGTTTGTTGATGAGCTGCTTTCTGAAGCAGAAAATGTTACTAAAAAGCTCCTTGACTGGCTGACAGAACAAAACATTCGACCTATACAATAGCCTCGCAAATACCTGTTATTGACACCAATCACCATGCAAGCTGACCTCTTCAATCACACCATCATCAACAACCAGATCACCATCACCGGCCTTGGCGATATTACATACGCGGGGTGCCTGACTATCCCTCCGGAAATCAACGGCTCCCTGTCATTGTCATTGGTGACTTTGTCTTCGCCGGCTACCGTTCCCTCGCTGAAGTTGCCCTGTCCGACACCATCACCTCTATCGGCTGCAACGCTTTTTCCCACTGCCCTTCACTTAAAAAGGCACGCCTCTCCCACTCACTCACTCATATAGGTAAATGAGCATGATAAAAACTCTGACAAAACATGGTAACGGCTATGCGCTGATAATCGATAAGCAGTAGTGGTCTGCAGGCAGGAATGCCTGTAGAAGGCTTTCTTTTGTGATTGAAACCTGCAGTGCAATCTGTTAAGATGTTACCTGTTCACTTATGAGCTTACAGAGAGACAGAGTGATGATTGTGCCGACTCCATTGACTGGGTATTGCACGCCGCTGCAACTGTGCGCCAAATTGGTGCGCAGTGCGTTGTGGCTGGGCATGGCTGCGATTTTTGTCCTCGCAGACGTCCGCGCCGCATCTGAAGAGTCGCATATCGTGCTGATTCCAGAGTACCCGGCCGTGCGGGCTGGCGAACAGTTTGACGTGGCCGTGGTACTGCGCCCGCAGTCCGGCTGGCACACCTATTGGCTCAACCCCGGCGAGTCTGGCATGGCACCGCAATTCAACTGGCAGCTGCCGGATGGCCTGACCCTGAGCAAGATCGACTATCCTCTCCCCGCACTCTTCACGGCAGATGGGATGGTCACCATCGGCTACGATAAGGAGACTGCCTTGATCGCCAGTTTTGTAGCGGCGAGCGATGTCAGAATCAACACCACGATGACCATAACCCTGCAGCTCTCCTGGTTGATATGCCGCGATGCCTGCCGCGCCATTGAGAGTTCAGTCTCACTCAAAATGGAGGTAGATGCGCAAGCGGGGCAAGAGCGGCAGCCCAACCCCTCCTTTGCCGCCTGGCGCGCCCGGTTGCCGCGCAGTGGCGCCGACCAGTGGCAAGGCCACGCCAGGCCGCATCCCGGGGGCGTGATACTCCGCCTTAAACCGCTTTCAGATGAGACGCATTGCACATTACTGGACAACGCCTCATTTCTGCCGCTGGAAAACGGTTTAATCGGCCTTGATGCACCCCAACTCTGGCACCAGAAAGAGGATGCTTGGGAAGTGTTGCTCCCAAAAGGGATATTGACCGCAAAGCCCGGTAGTGATTTCAGCGGTCTATTGTTGTTACCGAAGCAAACGCCGGCCAAACAACCTGTTGGCTGGAATCTGGAGATCAAACTGGCGGAAATGTCTGTTACAGACGCGCATGGCCGTGACTCATCCATGCCGCCACAACCACCCGACGGGTCGTCAAACAGAGGAAAACGTAATGAGCCGTAAATTGTTCAAAACCGCCTTGACCGTTTTAACAGGCATCGCGCTGACAGCCTCAGCCCAGGAGGCAGGCAAGCCAGCGCCTCCATTTGAACTGACCGATATCAACGGCAAAACGCAGACTCTTGCGGAGTACAAGGGGAAGATCGTGGTACTGGAGTGGACAAACTTCGGTTGCCCGTTTGTCCTCAAACACTACGAGAGTGACAATATGCAGGCACTGCAGCGTGAATACACCGCCAAAGGCGTGGTTTGGTTAACACTCTGCTCCTCAGCCCCCGGCAAGCAGGGCAATTTGGAACCGGCGCAGTGGCAGGAGAAACTGACGCAATACAAGGCGGCGGTCTCGGCGATGCTGCCTGATCCAGACGGCACTGTTGGCAAAAGCTATGGCGCCAAGACAACACCCCACATGTTTGTCATCAGCGCCGATGGCATAGTGCTCTATAACGGTGCCATCGACAACCAGCCGGGCACCAACCGGGAGATCATAAAAGAGGCCGTCAACTATGTGCGCCGTGCCCTGGATGCGACATTGGCCGGAGAGTCGGTCGAGACCGCCACCACCGTACCCTACGGCTGCTCTGTGAAGTATTAATCTCCGTCTACCTCAAGGCATCAAAAAAGTCCTGCCGGACGCCGAGCACTTCCGTCGCCCCGGTTTTGACGCTGGCCCCAATATCTTTGAGACAGACTAATTCCAGCAAAAGCCCGGTATTTCTCCTGCGCTGAGCTACTTCCAGCAGACTATCGGTTCTCCGCATGTCTTGCAACTCTGTTTCGCTGCGGTAAAAGGCTCCCGGTAAAATGCTGCCATGGTCATCGCTCTCTCTAATTGATCATAACTGCCACATCCCTGTCACTGACCTATTACTCACCAAACAGATCTAAAAAAAGCTCAACATAATCTGCGATTAACTTTGCAAGCGACTGGGGCTGTCTCCGCTCCACCAACCCCAACTTGATCAGTCAGATGCGTCTTGTAGACCTGAACCAGTTCCGGCGTTTTCCGCCATCGCCGCCACCTCTTTACTGACCATCTCAACCAACTCAGACGGCTCCAGCACCTGCGCCAAACGTCCCCATGAAAGCACCCAACGTTGCACTTCGTACAGCCCCTTGGCAGGAAACTCCAGTTCGATGTCGCCGCTATCGAGACAGACGATTTGCTGATGCGAATGCCACTGCCTCTCCGTCACCCAGCGCGCTACCTCCTTGTTGAATCTGACCCGGACTCTATGTTGTTTGTTACCTCCGGCATAACGGGCGAAGGTCGCTGAAAAAAGCGTCTCGGGATCAAAGTCGGGCGGAATCTCAAAAGACAAGTCGGTGATGTTGGCCTTTTCAATCCGGCTCATGGCGAATTGCCGCACATCGCGATAGCCATGGTGGTTGGCAAAGAGATACCACTCGCCCTGCAGGTTGGCGATATGCAGTGGACTGATACGCGACTCCTTGCCAGCCTGCACAGTTTCAGCGTCGAAAGGACGATAAACAACGCTCACAGTACGCTGGTGCAGCAGGCCATGAAGCACGACCGTCCATACACCTTCGTCAACGCTCCCGGCCGGGGGCGCGGTAAAGGTGAATTTGTCGCTGAGCCAGACCGGGTTGATCGCTATCTTGTCGGGCAGCATGGCGGCCAGTTTGGCGAAAACCTGCTCGCTCTGCCGCGCAATGGGGGTGTTGCGCAGTTGCCCGGCCACGCGCGCAGCCAGCAGCACAGCCAAAAGTTCTCCTTCGTTCAAAGTGACCGTGGGTAGCCACCATGAAGCCTCCTCGTAGTAGAACCCCTTGCGCTCACGATCATAGGCGAGCGGAGCGCCGCATTGATCGCGTAAAAAGTCGATGTCCCGCTGTACAGTTTTCTGCGATACACCCCAATCGTCGGCAAAGGTCAGACAATTGGGATAGCTACCGCTCCTGATCTTGCGATCGAGTTCAATCAGTCGTGCATATTGAGACTTGGTTCGCTTCATGACATGGCTCCACTATCGTGAATTCGTAAAGTGGTGGCTTCCTGCGCCCATTTACCACCCACGTAACCTCCCTGCCTGTATGCACGACCGCAACACGCCTAAAGCTGCATAACCAGAGCGGCGACCTGACTTGCAACGGATCAATCCCCTCTGCGTCAAAAAGGCGAAAGATATCCTGAATGCTGAAATAGGCGTAATAGCGTTCATACTTGCGCTGTATCTGGAATTTGCCACCTTTAAAATCAGGCGATGCCAACCTGAAATCACGGATGGGCTCACCGGGAAGTGGTATTCTTTGAATTGGCACCATGGCTATGGCTCTACTACCTCAAAGCCGTATACCGTCATATACTTCCCATCATCTCCGGTAAAGCAACTTTTGCTCCCGTAATGGGCGATGGCGGCACGTGTAAAGCGATATCCCTGCAGCGGCTGGTTGACCTCCAGCGGATTTATCCCCTCGACGTCAAAGAGGCGAAAAAGTTCTTGTATGCTGAACCAGGCATTGTAGCGTCTGTTGTCGTGCTTGATCCGGAATATCCCCCCTTCAAAGTCGGGGCTGACCAACTGGAAATTCCGGATGGGTACAGCAAGGGGCGGCTCTGCTTGAAATGGTGTCATCGATTGCCTTGTGTTTTGGTGCTTTTTGTTGGCATGGGCCCCACTATAGCAGAAACAGACGGACAAGGAGTGTCCGTCAAAAATTTTTAGTTAAGTGGGCAGGCAAACCGAAAAACCAATCTGCTCGGCGCCATGCCCTCCGATGGCTCCATCCAGCCAATCTCAATGACGGGAGTCATGGCGTCGGGCGTCATGGCGTCAGCTAGGGGGCTCTTCTGTCGTCGTAGCAGCCCCTGCGGCCACCCTCCCTTTCGCATTGGCCCCTGCTCCGTGCTTTTTCATCCAAGCATCCTATCCCCCCACCTCCAATCGCCCCTCCCTTCTTACACACCCTTTACCACTGCCCCTGTAGCGAACCGATTAGCTCTTGGGTTGGAAACATGGTTGCCTAGTCAAGCAGCATCGGATAGACTACGCCGCACTTAGATGCCAATCCATCTTTGGAATGCCAGCGCAAAGAGATGTAAACAATGGACTTTTCAGGCCCGAAACTGCGTGAGTTGTTGCGCAAAGTCGAGCAGGAGCGGCTTGAGTATGAGATCGCCGCCCGCCTGACCGGCGAAAACTTCAACATCTCCCCCTACAACCTCTACTACCTCTACGAAGAGGGGACGCTCCTCTCAAGAGATCGCACTCGCCTCCACTCTTGTCTTGGTGATCAAATTGAGCCCCACCATTTTGCGGGAGTTGTCACACACCTCTGCCTCTTTTCATGCGCAAACCCTTGCGCCAGCGGCTCATCAGGCGATTCGCCCTCCATTGGACGATGGCACTCAATGATTGATGTTATGAAGATGGCGACAGGTCTGTCGCCACAAGGTAGGGCGTGTCTCTCCGAGACCGCCGCGGACGGCTGCGGAGAGCCGTCCCTACCTGTGCAAAAGGAAGCGCATGTGAAGTGGCAGCGCAAAATCTTCCGCAATTTTGGACCCTGTGGCGGTGCCTTGACTTTTCGGAGTTTATATCCGATAATTGGCGCATGAACACAAGGGAAATAGTACCACGCCACACGGCAATGACCCTTCTTGAACGGGCTTTACAAAGGGCACAAATAGTTGCTTTGCTTGGGCCGCGCCAGTGCGGCAAGACCACTTTAGACGTTTGAGTGTCGTGACAATCGATTTTAGCAAAGCATCGCTCCCGCTGTTAACTGTCACTTTTCTTATAGCCGGGACAACGCATGCAAAAGAGCTGGTGGTTTCTCCTACAGGAGAGTATCCCACTATTAAAAGTGCCATCGTGGCAGTGCAACCGGGAGATGTCATCAAGCTGTCGCCTCAAGATGCGCCTTACCGGGAGGCCGCTATCTTCCATAATGTAAAAGGGACGCAGGCGAAGCCGGTAATCTTTGATGGGCAAGGCGCGGTTATCGACATGGGCGAACCGTTAAATAAGGGAGAGTACGAAGAGATGGGCCACGGTCTCTATAAAGTCACCAAAATGCCGATACGGGTGCGCTTTGCCAAAAATGATATTGCAAGACTCTTCCTGCTGTTTGATGGAGAGATTAACCGATATGGAGCCAAGAGTGAAAAAGGATGATGAGTTGTCTACGACACACGCATCAACGCCTGACGCGCACAGGTAGCGCCTAATGATTTTTGGCTCTTGCCTTGCGCTACTTTTGTGGTTCGATTGTGCTTATATTCATGTCCCGATTTTCTCTTTTCCAGTTGAGAGCAGGCGATCGCACTCGTCGAGCCGGAAGCGGGTCGAGACAACAGAGTGACGACGAGCGTCGTTCCAGTATTTGATGTAGGTGGTGGCCACAATGGCACCGTCTGACAACAATTCAAGGCCGGGGTAGCCGCAGTCAACACCGCTGTAGTTGTGCAGTAGTTTGATACGGTAGGCACCATCGGCTTGGGTGCGCAGATCAGTGTAGCTTCCCACCCATGCGATGAAATGGCCGTAGGTGCTGGAGTCGGGTGCCTGATCACGAAAGGCCACTACCAGGCGGCCGTCAGGGGTCTGGACGCCAATGTGACGGTCGCCACTGAGTCCCCAGCAGGTCTGCTCAGGCTCGCTCCAGGTGACGCCTTCGTCACGGCTGAACATTTGCAGGCTGTGGCCCTGGCGGGTGTTTTCGCGCATCAGGCAAAAGAGTTCGTTGCCGTCGGGTGCGCGTGCGGCAAACGGTTCACAGGGCTTTTTGCCATCAACTCGTGCAATGACCTGCGGCTCGGACCAGGTGAGCCCGCCGTCGGTTGTACGGGTCTGGAGAGTCTCAAGGAAGCTGCGTCCTTCACCACGTTTTTCACCGCGGTGGTAGAGGCCGAGCCACGAACCGTCTTTGAGCTGGACGACACTGCTGAAGGTCATCGTGCAATAGAAAAGATCGCCGATGGGGGGCATTTCGACCCATGTATGACCTTCGTCTTCGCTCATGATGCCCGGCATGGGGGGCCGGCTCTGGTTTCACGAGCCGCTGACCAGACCCAGATACGGGCTTTGCCGTTGTGATCCGTCAGGCGGTAGATGCTGGGGCAGTTCTGGTGGGTCTTGAACCCAGGGGGAAGAGTGTCGTCAAGCCGTCTCCAAGTGAGGCCGCCATCGTCACTGCGCGCCATGGGCCCAGCGTTGCCACCGTGATTGACGCACCAGACACAAAACATTGTTTTGCCATCGGGCATCAGGAGGGTGGTGGGATGTCCCTGATAGATTTCATTGGTGCCGGCGGCGATGACGATATGACGGTCAAACTCTTGCGACAGATCGATAAGTGGCAGGTGCATAAATATTCCGAAGTGCAGTTGGCAGCAGCGATATATGTTTCGCTTGATACGACGCATTATAACAGGCGATCCAGCTCTTTCGCAATTCCGGTTTTGCAGGGCTTGACCTCCGGGCGGCATGAGGGTAAACTGGTGCCGTAAACATGACGGATGTCCGGCATTGATTCACCAGTGGAAAGGAACAACTCATGACTCTACCAAGCGGATCAGCAGAGAAGAAGCTACCCTTCCCGACACGCCCATTGAAGGTACAAGGTGGTGTGGTGGAGGAGTATATCATCCCAGACGACAAGCGAGCCGAGGTGTTGGAGCTGCTCTACATCTTTACTCCGGTGCCCGATCTGGATGAAGAGTTTCTCGATATACATGAAGACAAGACGTTTAAAGTGCGCGATTTCCGCGTGACATGGGAAAATGGGCAAAACTTTCTGGTGAGCCCCTACTACCCGTTGAGCGGTGGGAGCGTTATCGACTGGATGCCGCTGGGCGATGAAGAAGAGGAGTATGACGAGGAGGAAGAGGAGTACTATTTCGGTGACGACATCTGAAAAGGGTTGGGCATGAGTGTCGTGACAATCGACTTTACAAAGCATCGCTCTTGTTGCGGACAAAACTCCTGATGAGTTGTCAACGACACTCCTAAAGGGTGTTGCATGATCTCCGGCTGCCTAGTCGGCAGTGGGACAGAGTTTAAAATCGAGCAGCGAGATGGGGACGTTATCGCTGATAAAGCTCAGCTCGTTGGCACCCGCCTTTACCAGTTGCCGGGGCGAGATTTTATATTGGAAGTGGTTGGTGCCTGCCGGCAGGGAGAGGTTCTCCAAAGAGTGGCCGTTCAACATGACGGTGATAGTGGCAGCGGCTTCGTTTTGTATGAGGGTAGTGATAAATGGTGCACGTTTGGCAAAGTCGTTGCGAAAGAGACGCCGTACCTTGAGGGCCGGGGGGGGCGGCTGGAGTTGCATCAGGGTAAAGCGTTCATCCTGATCAATAGGAGTGGCACAGGCCGAGAAGATCGCAGTGTAGTCCGGTGTTTCGTTAGAGGCAGAGTCTACCTGATGATCGATCAGCAGAAGCGCCTCGGGCCAGAGCATGGAGAGACGTTCAAGAGTGTGCTCGGGATAGAGGCGTCCTACGGTATCTCTGACAGAACGGGAGTAGTTTGGCAGATGCCCGCCCCAGGCAAAGACGGAGAGATAGCGGTGCCGCAGTAGGGTAAACATGCGCATACCTTCATGCATACGATCTCCCATTGGGATCATGGCCAAGACAAATGGTTGTTGGCGACTTTCAAGACGTTCCAAAACCGGTGTCGAACGATGGTCGACAGGGCGGTAACCCAAGGCTTTGATTGGAAGAGAGTTGGCTTCTATGCCCATAAGCAGCAGCACCAATGGTGGCAGAAGGAGTCGTAGGCACTGGTGCCAGCGTATCGGCCTGCGCAAGTGTCGCAACAAGAGTTCCAGACCGAAGGATGCGGCAGTGACAAGAAAAAAGAGCACTATAATGCCAAAGCGTGAGACGACCCGAAACCCTGAAAGCAGCGGCAGCCAATATTTGTAAGCGCTGCGAAAGAGGGAGTGTCGTGTATGGACAAGGGTGGTTGTGATGTCAAAATTGTAGCGACCGACTGAGAGGGAGGGTCCGAACGAGAGAAAACAGGTAAAGATGGCAGCGCCGAGCAGACCTCTCAAGAAGAGTTGACGAGTTGTTGCCTTTTCCTCGGGCAGTAACACCAAGGCGACAGCAAGTGCAACTGAGAGGCAGGCAATCACATCCCAACTGCGTACTAACAGTCTGTTTGAAGTGCTATAATCATTAAGGAAGAGGAGAGTTATGAGTAAAAAGAGGGCAAGCACAAGCGTGAGTAGAGCCACGATCAAGCGCATGGAGTGGTTAAAACTACGACGCAAGTAGCCGCGGTAGAACCAGACAAAGGCAGTTATTGCCGCCAGTAGAAGTACGATGACAGTAGGATAGAGGCTAAGTTCATCAATGCGGGCGTTAATGGTCCATAGCGAGCAATTGTTAAAAGGGGCAAGGTAGCTTAAGGGTTGTGCCGCATGCAGTACTATTTCGCTCATTGAACGTTTGACGGCACCGCCTGTGTGTTGGGTAAAGTAGGGGAACAGTAGTGGATAGAGCAGCAGGCCGCCAGCGAGCAGTGCTGCTGCCAAGGCGCGCCAAAAGTGACGTGAGCGAAGCATGGCAGGAGAGGCGGCGATAAAGGGAGCTGCAATAAATGGCGTTACAAGTATGAGCATAACGGCCTGATAAAGTTCGGAAACCGCCTGCAACCACCAGGCCAGAACCAGCAGTAGTGCAGTGGCAAGTGTCTGCCCTCTTAAAAATCGTATCAGCGCCAAAAAATAGAGCGGAATGGCGCAGGCAAGCTCCATCTGAAATTCAACCATGTAGCTAATACGATAGGGTAGCAGGGTAAAGAGCATGGCACCAGTGACAGCGGCTGGGCGGCTGAGGCGCAACCCTCGTAAAAGCAGATAGTAGCAAGGTGCCGAGAGAGCCCAAAAGGCGACAAGCGTGACATGATAGATCAGCTCAAAGGGCCATTTGGTAAGCAACAACAAAAGGGCTGCAAGCCAGGCAGGTGGCCATTGCAGCGCCTCAAAATAGAGTGTATCGGTGTACGGATAGAGGACGTTGGCCTGAGTGTGAAGAAGCAGAGGATCGCCACTTAAAATGGCACGTGCCATAAACTCCAGTTTCCAGGCATGAAAAGGGGGGTCCCAGTGGTTGATAAACTCGCCGCTCATGTGGAGTGCCCACGGCCAGGTCAAAACAAGAATACCGGCCACTGCCAGTAGATAGATAGCGACCATCCGCACAAACCGCAGGCCAGAGATACCTCTCTCTCTTCCTTGGTAAGATTGCATAGTAGCCTCTCCGTGACTGGTTCTAGCTATTCAAAAGTTGGACTCAGGCTGGTTGCGAAAGGGCATCGATCTGCGCCAGCTCTTCGCTGCTGAAGGGAGGGGAGTTGAGTCCGGCGACGTTCTCCTCAATCTGAGAGGGGCGGCTGGCACCGATCAGGGCCGAAGTGATACGTTGGTCGCGCAAGACCCAGGCGAGGGCCATCTGAGCCAGCGTCTGGCCACGGGTGGCGGCGATGGCGTTGAGTTGCTTGACACGTGCCAGCAGTTCCGGCGTCAAGCGTTCCCGTTTGAGGAAGGTGTTGGGCTTGCCGGCACGGGAGTCGGCGGGAATATCGTGGAGATAACGACTCGTCAGGATGCCTTGCGCCAGGGGACAGAAGGCGATAACGCCGAGCCCCTCGCTGGCGGCGGTCTCAAGCAGGCCGCTGCTTTCAATGGTACGGTTGAGGATCGAATAGCTCGGCTGGTGGATCAGGCAGGGAGTGCCGAGGCGACGCAGGATATCGGTTGCCGTGCGCGTCATGTTGGGATCGTAAGCCGAGATGCCGGCATAGAGCGCTTTGCCTTGCCGTACAGCGCTATCAAGAGCGCCCATCGTCTCCTCCAGCGGCGTCTCGGGATCAGGGCGGTGGGAATAGAAGATGTCGACGTAATCGAGCCGCATCCGCTTGAGGCTCTGATCGAGGCTGGCGAGCAACTGTTTGCGGCTGCCCCACTCGCCGTAGGGGCCGGGCCACATCAGGTGGCCGGCTTTGGTGGAGATGATCAACTCATCGCGATAGGGGCGGAGATCGTCGTGCAGAATGGTGCCAAAGGTGGTTTCGGCTGAACCGGGGGGCGGACCGTAGTTGTTGGCCAGGTCAAAGTGGGTAATGCCGAGATCGAAGGCGCGATGCAGCATGGCACGGGCGTTGGCGAGGGTATCGACACCACCGAAGTTGTGCCAAAGCCCGAGAGAGAGCTGTGGCAGGCGTAGCCCGCTACGTCCGCAACGGTTATACTGCATTGTCTGGTAACGCTGATCGCTGGCCTGGTAGTGCATCTGATTGTCTCCGTAGGGGGGGCGGGTATGGGTAGAGTTTGCGTGTTGCGCAGGATGGATTCAAGCCTGCTGGCGGCCGCCGAGGGCACGCTTGAGGGTGAGGGGATCGGAGTAACCGACACCGCTATCGACCGGCAGGCCGAAGGCGAGGCGGGTGATACGCAGGTCGGTGCGCTTACGCAGCAGCTCGGTCAGATAGGCAGCGGTAGAGTCGCCTTCCAGATCGGTACTGAGAGCCAGTATCAGCTCCCGGACCGGTTCGCGTGCCAGCCGTTCCACAAGGGTCTTGAGGCGCAGATCATCAGGTCCGGTTGCACGTGTGGCCGAGACTTTACCCAGCAGGGCGTGGTAGCGTCCGCGATAGACCCCGGCGCGCTCCATGGCAAGAATATCGCCCGGCTCCTCGACGACGCAGAGGAGGGTGGAGTCGCGCTGCGAGTCGCTGCAGAGCTTGCAGGGGTTGGCGGCGGTTACGGTAAAGCCGCCGCAGGTGCGGCAACAGCAGACGGTGTGGCGCGCTGCTTCAAGCGCCTGCTGCAGGTCGCGCAACAGTCCGTCGGGACGGCGTACCAGCGCCAGGGCAGCCCGCTCGGCAGAGCGTCGTCCCAAGCCCGGCAGACGCGCCAGTGTCTTGATGAGATGGTCGAGCGGCAGCTCCACAGTTACACTATCGTCAGCCGCCGAACATGGAGGCAAGATTGGAGCCCTTCATCGCTTTGGCCATCTGCTCTTCAGTCTGTTTTTTGACAGCCTTGATAGCGCCGTTGAGGACGTTAAGCATCATCGTCTCAAAGCGTTCCGGCTTGCCGGCCATCGCTTCGGTAAGGGCTTCGGGGGCCACCTTGAGTGCGGTTACGGTGAAGTCGCCCCGGACGGTTACGGTGATGCCGCCGTTGCTGTATTCACTGGTGATGCGCTCGATCTCGCTCTGGATGCGCTTGGCCTCCTTGCGCATCTGCATCGCTTGTTTCATCTGTCCGAACATATTAGCCATGGTCTACTCCTGGATGGTAGTTGTGGGTCTCTGGTGGAGGAGCGCCGTTAAGGGTGCGGCTCCTCGACGCGGGTCACTTGCCCGCCAAAAAGATTAGTTGCGTACTTGACGACCGGCTCGTCCATCACGGCACCCGGGGCGTTGGCGCTGCTGCCGATAGCCTGAGGCGGTGGTGGTGATGGGGGTCGTGAGTTGTGAGTTGTGAGCTGTGAGCTGTGAGTGGGGGCAGCGGCGGCAGGCGTGGGTGCAGCAGCCGGTGGTGGAGGTGGTGGCGGAGGAGGTGGAGGAGGTTGTGAGCTGCTAGTGGGGGCAGCAGTAGCCGCAGGTCTTGCCGCCGGCGGCGGAGTGGGGGAGGGGGGGGGTGAGTCGTGATCTGTGAGCTGTGAGCTGTTAGTAGCCGCAGCAGCGGGAGTCGTGGGTGTGGTTGCCGACGGTGCCGCAACGGTATTGGTGCCCTGCCAGGCAGTCAGCTCACGGATAAGCTGGTCGATCGTAGCGCTGGTGGCGGCACGGCAACAGCGTACAAAGACTGTCTCTAGGATCGTACGCCGTGCCAGGGCATGGCGGATGCGGCCCTCCAGCTCCGCGAGATGTTCGGCGATACGCAGTACGCGGTGGCTGTCGGTCAGTTGTGCCTGACGCTCCAGGGCGGCCAACTGTTCGGGAGTGACATCGAGAGCCGCGCTCTGGCCGCCGAGGTGTTGATAGACGAGGAGGTTGCGCGTCTGTTCGAGGAGTTCGAGCACGAGGCGGCGAAAATCTTTACCCCCGCGGTCGAGGTCATCGATAATACGCAGCCCTTCAGCCATGTTTCCGCTCAGCATAGCAGTGGTGAGTTGTTCCAGATTTTCACGCGAGACTAGACCGAAGATCGCCAGCACATCTGCCTCAGTAACGGTGGTACCCTTGAAGGAGATGATCTGATCAAGAGCCGAGAGGGCGTCGCGCATGCCGCCTTCGGCTCCGCGGGCGATCGCCAGCAAGGCATCGGTGTCGGCGCTGACCCCTTCACTGGTGGCGATACGGCGCAGTGTCTCGACAATCAGGGCCGTGGGAATACGACGCAGGTCGAAACGCTGACAGCGTGAAATAATGGTGGCGGGGAGTTTATCGACCTCGGTGGTGGCGAGGATAAACTTGGCGTGAGCCGGTGGCTCCTCGAGGGTCTTGAGCAGTGCATTGAAGGCACCGGTTGAGAGCATGTGGACTTCGTCGATGATATAGATCTTGAAGCGGGCGCGGGCGGGGGCAAACTGAATCGCCTCACGCAGCTCCCGGATATTGTCGACGCCGGTATTGGAGGCCGCATCGATCTCGATCACATCGAGCGAGTTGCCCCCCATGATTTCACGGCAGAGGTCGCACTTGTCGCACGGTGTGGCGGTAGGCCCGTCGGCGCAGTTGAGTGCCTTGGCAAAGAGGCGCGATAGTGTGGTTTTGCCGATGCCGCGCGGTCCCACAAAGAGGTAGGCGTGAGCCACCCGACCATTGGCAATGGCCTGACGCAACGTTTTGGTAACGTGCTCCTGACCGATGACATCATCAAACTGCCGTGGTCGCCATTTGCGTGCTAAAACTTCGTAAGTCATGACTGAATAGTGCTGTTCTGCCCTCTGCAAAACAGTAGCCTTCACTATAGCCTACCAACCGCCCCAACGTCAACCGCCAAGCGCAGGGCAAACGTAATCGGTCGCTCTCAGCGTAGCAACAGGATTGTGCCCGCTGGTGGCTGAAATTCGTAGGCTCCCATATCGGGGCGGTGGGTGCGCAGGCGCGGCAGGCCGAGCAGATCGAGGGTAGCATCGTCGATCCACGGCAGCAGTTGGCCGGCGTTGATACCGGGGGAACCGGCGGCCAGACGGTAGTCGCCGGCAGCGGCATCGACAAAGAGTGGGGCCGTATCCAGCCAGCCATATCCCTTTTTATTCCAGCGCGGCTTGTCGGGGTGCTCGGGATAGAGCAACGTGTTGCCGTGGGCATGGCGGTTGTGCCAGAGCGCCTCGTGGCTGTAGTAGCCCCAATTCTGGATGCCCCACCAG
>CAZRGQ010000032.1:25543-29100 GCA_964599645.1 uncultured Lentisphaerales bacterium
TAAAGGCGGTGGTCAGCGGCAAGCCGGCGTTGCGTACCGCCACCGTGGAGCGCAGCCACCAGTCGAAGCCGAGCGGCTCGTCGCCCACCTTGATCACAAAACGCTCCAGCCAGCCACGTTGCTCCAGATGACGTCGCAGGAGGGTAAACATCTCTTCGGCCTCATAGCTGTTGCCGCCGCCACCTTCGCGAGGCTCGCGGTCGGCAAAGCGCTGCGGTAACTGTCGGCGAAAATCTCCATAACCACTGTCGCGGCCATGACCACCGCTCAAGCTGCCGTCCCGCAACTCTAGCGCCTGCGTCGTGATGAAGAGCGGATTGACCGCCAGCGGCGTTGTCTCCTTTAACCCGGTGAAGGAGGCCACGTAGAGTTGCACCTCGTAGCTCTCGCCCGGCTTGAGACTAGTGGCCAGCATCACCGGCTCGAAGGAGCTGCCGGGGCAGTTGTAGAAGCCGAGCAGCTTCTCCGCCTCGACCACCACCAGTAATCCGTCGCCATGTTGGCGGCTGGCCCAGACGCCCCAGTTGTCCATCAGCAGCGGCGTCGGCAATGTCCTGGGGTTGACCCAGCCACGTGACGGCTCTGTAGCCCGATGTTGGTTAAAGAACTTGTCGGCTCCGCCATAAGCCGCACGGTAAGCCTCATGTCTCAAGGTCTGATCGAGCGCCACCACACCGTTGGTCAGGCGCAGAAAGAGAGAGTCGTTTTTGTCCTGATAACGTCCGCGGGCACCGGGACTGAAGGTGCTGTGGAGGCGTAGCGACATCCCGGCTGGCGCGGCGGTGAGATTTGTCAGCCGATAGCGCACCTCCAACATGGCCGAATCGCGCCGCAAGACAATTTCACGCTGCAGGGCATATTGATCCCGAGTCATCTGGCGCAACACCGCCACCCGGCCATCGCTACTGCGGCCAACTCCCTCGGGGACATAGAGCACCCCATGCGACGGACGTCCCCCCGGCACCTCCAGCCCCAGCGTGGCGGCATCCCACACCTCGCCGAAGAGGTGGCCGGTCAGGTAGTCGGTCTGGCCGTAGAGGACATCGATCATCTCGCAGCCCGTCGGCTGAAAATACCATGAGCGCAAGCCGCTGTTCCAGCCTCCGGCCCGGTTATCGGCCGTGACGCTAAAGAGGGCGTTGGAGAGCACCGCCCGGCCATCAGCCGCAAAATAGATATCCTGTGCCTGCAGCAGACCCGGAGCCTGCATCAGAGTCAACGACATGACGGCGGGACTCTTTTACAACTCATCTTTACTGCGCTCTCTCTTTGGTTGCAACCGCCGGCCTGCTTCGCACACCGGCTCTTTATCAACGGTAGGTTCATAATAGATTCATTTTGCCATAAGTGCAACCAAAATCAGGACAATCAGGATTGCTCACATGCTTATGTTAATCGCCTTCGTAAACACTCAATGCCGATCAGCATGACAGAGGTCTTGCACTGTTATGAGAATGCCAAGGCTGAAAGGGTTAATGGGATTTTAAAACAGGAGTACGAGATGGATCGCACTTTCAATACAAAAGAACAAGCCGGGAAAGCCCTCGGGCAAGCAGTTCAATTGCACAATACAAGGCGACCTCATGCCTCGCTTGGTTATCGTGTGCAGGAGGAGGTGCACAGTCAAGCTGCATAGAGTTTCCTGCCCGGCACCCGGGGGCGTCCTTGGCCCTTCGAGCCACCCCTTCGGGGACGGACACCCCAGGTGCCGGGCAGGCGGTGGGGGGGGGCCTGTGGGAGCTGCCCCTCTCTCAGACTACAATCACCTCATGAAGACAAGTGAACAAAAAGTGTCAAACGGAAGCCAAGACTTGACAATTTTTGCATGTGTCGCATGGGGATTCTGTAGTTGCACAAAAGGGCGCAAGATGCTATTTTGTCACCATGAGTACTAGAGTGACAACAGTTCCTTTTGGCTCACGCAAGACCCTTGGCGGGGGGCTGATGCTCGCTATACTGTTGACACTCCAGGCAGCTTGGGGGGCGACACTCCATGTACCACGCACCCCGGCACCGCTTTTTGAAAAGTTTGCACCCGAAAGTGCTGTTATAATTCTGCGTTAAAGCGATGCCACACTTCACCACCATTGGCACTTTTCTCAGCTACGCCGCCATCCGGTTGGCGGGGCTGCTTCTGGTGGTGACATTCATAGCGTGGTGCTGGCGTCACTTGCGGCTCAATAGCCTCCGCCACCTGATCCCACCCCAATTCCACAAACTCTCCCGACAGGGCAAGGCTCTGGCTCTCGTGATGCTGCTGGCAGTGATAATTTACGCTGGCACCAAACCGCAATTTTTACCGCCGCCACTGCCACCTGCCTCCTCTTCACTTCCCGCTGCTGTTGATAATGGCGTCGGGGGAGCTCCTGTTACAACCAATCGCTTGAGCGAGTCCCAATATCGCGCCAACTTTGCCCTTGTCAAAGTCGCCACCAACAGCCACAGCCCGCTACTGCCTCCTGCCAATGCTGTCACCTATCAAGGCTGGAGCCGTTACGGGGTCGCCGAAGATACCTTCTGGCTCCCTGCCACCAACTGGAGCTTTCTCCTCGGCACCAATTTGGTGGAGGGACTCCACGTCTCCAGCAGTGGCACCCTCTCCTTCAATCGGCCCAAAGGTTCGCCCACAGCCCGTCTGCTGCCCGACGGTGATCCAACCGACTTCCTCGCCCCGCTCCAGACCCATCTCGGTACCGTGCCCCCTGCCGGGCGCTTCTGGCACGCCACCACTACCTCGAATACGCTGCTGCTCACGTGGCAGGATGTCTACTTCAACCGTTTGACCAACTACCCGATCACCTTCCAGAGCGAGCTCTGGCCTGATGGCGACTTCGTCTATCGCTATGACCTTTCACAACTCCCCGACAAGCGCATCCCCGCACTAGACACTAGCCACTGGCCACTGGCCACTAACTTCGTCATCGGGGCGCAGCATAATCACGGCGGCGAGACCTACACCCTCGGCGACACCAACGCAGTGGTCGACGGTCTGACGCTACATTGGCGGGCTTTCGGCCAACTCGATCCAGAAATCGACGACCACGATGGCGATGGCCTCTCCACCTGGGATGAACTCTTCATCTATGGCAGCGATCCACGTTTGGTTGATAGTGACAGCGACGGGCTAAGTGATTATGAAGAGCTGTTTGTCTATGGTACCAATCCGCTGGAGCCACAAGACTATACGGTTGAGGAGCCGGATGAAGATAATGATGGCATCATCGATGTTTGGCAAAACAGTGGCTACCACTACGGCTTGGTGGATGTCAATAACAACGGCTTTGATGATAGGCTGGAGCCACAACTGCCTCCCATTGCTGACAACAATGTCGATATCTTGGTGAGTGTGGCGACCTCCAGAAGTGCAGCTCTTGTCTGGAGTGACAACGCTTTGGTTTTAACAGCTGGGACGTGGCAGGTGCGTCTGCGTATTCCACTCGATGCCGACACCTCTGTAGCTCTGGAGCAGGCTAGTGGTGTCGCTGGCCCTTGGAAAGCATCGCTGACATGGCAATGGCACCCTGAACGTCACCAGACTGCCAGCTTGCGCATCAAAA
>CAZRGQ010000033.1:0-28655 GCA_964599645.1 uncultured Lentisphaerales bacterium
AGTGAACTCTTTGTGCGCAACATGATAGCGCGCTATCGCCCCGCCTTGGATGCCAAAAAACAGCGGCTGACGCAGGCACGGCTGGACGAAACTGACCAGTTGACTGACGTCTATTGCTGGCAAAAATTGCGACAGATGCTCAATTAGCAGCCAGCTAGCGCATA
This sequence comes from uncultured Lentisphaerales bacterium, assembly GCA_964599645.1. Classification (GTDB taxonomy): domain Bacteria; phylum Verrucomicrobiota; class Kiritimatiellia; order RFP12; family JAAYLN01; genus JAAYLN01. The sequence continues at coordinate 165 of CAZRGQ010000033.1, forward strand.
GCCAGCAATACATACCACCCAAAACAACCGCTGTTTTCACCAGCGGACAGGTCTACTGTACCCCAAAATCGGCCGTCAAGCGCCTTTAGCACCAGTGAAAAGCGCCTTTGTCCCTCTCGGCTCCTTTCTGCATCTGCTTCAAGGTGTTTTAAGTGTTGTGACCTCTCCACATCCCCATGTTTTGACTCACCCAGCCGCAGTCGACAGCGATAAACTCCGCCGGGGACAGAGAGTAGGACGGTGAAACTCCGCCGGGGACAGAGAATGGATGGGGACAGAGAATGGATGGATGGTGTCTGTTTCTCTGTCCCCAGCGCTCTCTGTTTCTCTGTCCCCAGCGCTCTCTGTTTCTCTGTCCCCAGCGCTCTCATCAATAATCTGCGTAATTAGGTTATATCGCGATCCGGTAACAGCTCAATCTTCTCGTCACGCCTTTGTTTATGTGCTACGATAACTGCTTGCCTTTGAACCCCTTTACGCTGAGAGCTGACCATGCAGGAAAAATACCCTTTCCACGAACTTGAAAAGAAGTGGCAGGCCTGGTGGGAGAGTGAAGCCACCTTCCGCTGTGACAACGACGATACTACCCGCGAGAAGTTTTACTGTCTCACGATGTTTCCCTATCCCTCCGGCTCAATGCACGTAGGGCATGGACGCAACTACATCATGGGCGATGTCCTGACGCGCTACAAGATGATGCAGGGCTTCAACGTCCTCTCCCCCATGGGCTGGGATGCCTTCGGACTACCGGCTGAAAATGCCGCCAAAGTACATGGGGTACATCCCAAGGGGCATACCTATGGCAATATCGCCCAGATGAAGCGGCAGATCCGCTCGTGGGGCGTCGGCTACGATTGGGAGCGTGAAATTGCCTCCTGTCATCCGGGATACTATCGCTGGACACAGTGGATTTTTCTCAAATTCTTTGAGATGGGGCTCGCCTATCGCAAGGCGGCGCCGGTCAACTGGTGCCCGCTCTGTACCACATTGGCCAATGAGGAGGTGACCGCCGAAGGCACCTGCGACCGCTGCGGCCGTAAGGTCGAGAAGCAGAACCTCGAACAGTGGTTCTTCAAGATCACCGCCTACGCGCAACGCCTCCTCGACGATCTCGATACAATCCCCAAGTGGCCCGAGAAGGTGCGCCAGATGCAGGCCAACTGGATCGGACGCTCTGAAGGGGCGCGCGTCGACTTCACCCTGAGCGAGACGGGCGATCCCTGTCCCGTCTTTACCACGCGGCCCGATACGATCTACGGCGTCACCTTCATGGCGATCGCCCCCGAACATCCGCTGCTGGAAAAACTGCTCCCCGGCTCGCCCCATGAGGCTGAGGTGCGGGCCTTCATCACCAGGCAGGCGACTGTCTCGATGGCCGACCGCACCTCTGAGGCGACGGACAAAGAGGGCGTCTTCAGCGGCTTTCACGTTACCAACCCTTACAATGGCGCACAGGTGCCGCTCTGGGTCACCAACTACGTGGTGATGGACTACGGTACCGGGCTGGTGATGGCGGTGCCGGCCCACGACCATCGCGACCTCGCCTTTGCCCGGCAATATAACCTCCCCGTCAAGGTGGTGATCCAGAACGAAGAGCGCTCGCTTAACGCGGCTGAACTGACCGATGAGGCCTACGTCGACGACGGCTATATGGCCGACTCCGGCCCCTTCGATGGCCGACCCAATCGCGAGGCGCTGCCCGATATAGTTGAATTTGGCCGGGAGCGGGGCTTTGCCGACTTCACCATCAACTTCCGTATCCGCGACTGGCTCGTCAGCCGTCAACGTTACTGGGGCGCGCCGATCCCCATCATCCACTGCCCCGACTGCGGCGCTGTCCCGGTCCCCGAGGAGCAGCTTCCGGTGCTCCTGCCCGACGACGTCGACTTCGCCAGTGAACAGGGCAACCCGCTGGCACACCATGAGGGGTTCGTCAATACGACCTGCCCCAAGTGCGGCGCGGCAGCCAAGCGTGAGACCGACACTCTGGCGCAGTGGCTCTGCTCCTGCTGGTACTTCCTGCGCTACGTCAACCCGCGCGATACGCACCAGCCCTTTGATGCGGCCGACATTGCCAAATGGTTGCCGGTGGATCAGTATATCGGTGGCGTCGAACATGCGGTACTCCACCTGCTCTACTCCCGTTTTGTGGTGAAGGTGCTGCACGATGCCGGCGCACTTCCCTTTGTCGAGCCCTTTGAGGCCCTCTTCACCCAGGGGATGATCTGCAAGCGGGCTGAAGATGGCAAGCTCTACAAGATGTCGAAATCGAAGGGCAATGTGGTCAGCCCCGATCAGTTGATCAGCGACTATGGCGCCGATACGTTGCGCCTCTATACCCTCTTTATCGGTCCGCCGGAGATGGATGCCGAGTGGCAGGATGCCGGTATTCTGGGACCCTACCGCTTCCTGGGACGTCTTTGGCGGCGTGTCTGGGAGTTGCAGCAGAGTGGTGCTGCGGCAGAGTCGGCACAACCGGAGCTGGCCGCTATGGCACCGCCCGAGCGCGAGCTTTTCCGCAAGCTGCACCAGACGATCGGGAACGTCACCGAATCGATTGAGAGCGGCTTCCGCTTCAATACGGCCATCGCCCATGTGATGGAGCTGATGAATCTCTACGACTCGATCAAGGGCGAGGCAGCCACCACACCGCAGGCGATTGCTGTGCGCCGCACGACCTTGAGCGAGATCGTAAGACTGCTGGCGCCCTTCACGCCCCATATTGCCGAAGAGCTCTGGGTCGAACTAGGGCACCAGCTCGGCATTATCAAGGCCGGCTGGCCGACGGTTGATCCGGCGGCGCTGGAGGCTGATACGATCGAAGTGGTGTTGCAGATCAACGGCAAGGTGCGCGGCAAGATCGAGCTGCCGGCCAGCGCCTCGCGGGAAGACCTTCAGGCGGCGGCATTGGCCAACGGGCAGGTGCAGCGTTATCTTGAAGGCACGCAGGTGCGCAAGGTAGTGGTGGTACCGGGACGCTTGGTAAACATCGCTACCGGCTGAGGCCCCGCCTCAGGGGTGAAGCTGACGTAGCCGCTGCAGCGAAGCGAAGGGGCTTCCTTCGGCACCACGTCTGATTTCGAGGTGGAGGGGTGCCCGGAAGAGGCGGCGCTGCCAGGCGTCGTAGAGTGGTGCCAGCAGCGGATAGCCGCTGCCACGGGCCGAGATGTGGTGGTGGCCCGATGGAAAGGGCTGCGCCTCGCAGGGCCACGCCTCAAACTGATGCAGGTGCATGCCGTTGATCTGCGCGCCCAACTCGTCAAACCAGAGTTGGGGTGGATAGCTCTCATTGAAGGGGTAATTGTTGGCGGCATGGCCGATATCGAAGTGGAAGCCGAAGCGGTCGTAACCGCTCTGCTGGCGCAACCGCTCGATAAAGTCGCGACACTCGTCGGGTAGATAGCCGAAGCGGCGACGCTCGTCGTGCGGCTCCCGCGTCGTCATGTGCATATTCTCAATGCCGATTGTGACGCCACCCTCGATTAACGGCTGCAGGGTTGCCAAATAGAGCGCTACCACGCGCTGCGGCGCCTTGCGATAGTCGGCGACACTGCAGAGGGGAATGTGTTGTGTTACGCGGTCGACCCCAAGCTGCAGCGCCACGTCACACGCCAGGCGGTGCCGCTCCAGCCGCTCCGGCTCCTCGTTGAACTCCGGCAGATGCAACGAGAGAGCGTGGCCGCCGGTGGCGCGCCACGCCTGCAGCTCGCGCTGCAGCAGCGGGATCTCATCAGCGGGCGGCAGGCCGCACCACTCGATCGCCTTGATCCCCGCCGAGCGTACCTGTGCCAGATTTTCGGGCCAGCCGCCAAAGTAGAGCGAGACGCCAAGATGGTCGTCAAACTCTCTCTGTTGTGTCGTCTCCCAGGTAGCATAGCGGTCGCCGGTAAAGGGTTTGTCCAGCGTCATGGCTGCTCCGTGATGCGGCACCCAGACCTTCAACTCCGGCGCCAGTTGGGCCAGGCGTTGCGCCACCAATCGGGCGTGGCGCGGCAGCCACATCGAGTCGGCGGCACGCGACACCTCGCAGAGGTGGGTCAGAAAGAGGTGTTGCGGTTTGGCGCGCAACATGAAGTGGCAGAAGTCGTCGAGCAGTGGAAAGTTGTCACCATCGGAGATGCCGCGTCCCAGCCAGAGGTGGCCGAATTCGAAGTCGATCGGCGGCAGGCCGACCGGTGGTTGCTGCTGGTAGTCACGCACATCGACGGGAAAGTAGAGGTTGAGACCGTCCGGCAGGGTGATCAGGAAGCTGCCCGAGGGGTAGTTAACTCCTCGCTCCGGTTCATCATGATAGCCGGGGTAGACGGTGATGGTGATGCCCTCAATGGTGATGCTGTCGCCCGCCTCCAGAATCGTAAAGACTGAGCGCGGCAGCGCAGCATACTCCGTAACCTGCGGGGCAATCGCAGCGGGAATGATGATCCGGGTTCTTCCTTTGGCTTGCAGGTGCTGCAACAGCGGTATGCTGCAGTGGTCGGCATGACAGTGGCTGACCACGATAAAGTCGCACTGCTCCAGGCCACTGCAGAAGGCGGCAAACTCGTCGGCATCCCACGGTGGATTGGGAACGTAGGCGGGGTCGAAGGCCCAGAAGGTGCGACCTGTCGAGCAGAGATAGGAGGAGGAGTTGGGGAAGCGCACTACCGTCCGGTGTGGATCTGCTGTGCTCTGCAGATCACGCAGCGCTACCTGCCATGTTGCAAAACGTCGGGCAACGATCTGGTCGCGGGCCTCTTCAAAAGGTGTCATGTAGGCACTATATAACAGAGGCTTGCCGGGAGGCAATCGTTTAAGAGGATTAAGAGCGGGCCGTCTCGCGGATGACGTAGACCGGCTTGTTCTGCGACTCGTGGTAGGTGCGTGCCTGAATCTCGGCCATCAGGCCGAGGGTGATAAACTGGAGCGAAAAACCGAAGAAGACGAGCGGGGTGATGACCCAGAAGGGCCGTTTGTGCAGGTAGGTATAGTCGATCTGCGGCAGCCAGCCGTCGGCCGCATAGATTCCGCCCAAGCCTGCGAGCCAGTCGAGGCTCACCAGCAGCAGCATCAGTGCGGCAGCGGTGCCAAAACGGAGGCCGATCTTGCCGAAGATCTGGATGGGACGCGTGCTGTACTGCAAGATGAACTTGACGGTGATCAGGTCGAGCACCACCCGCAGGGTACGGGAGATGCCATACTTCGACTTGCCAAAACGGCGTGCATGGTGACGTACCGGAATCTCTTCGATCTCGCCGCCGACCCAACTGGCCAGCGCCGGAATAAAGCGGTGCATCTCGCCGTAGAGCTTGAGATTCTTGACGATATCGCGCCGATAGGCTTTGAGCGAGCAGCCGTAGTCGTGCAGATGGACGCCGGTAATGCGGCTGATGAGGGCGTTGGCCAGCATCGAGGGGAGTTTGCGGTCGATAAAGCGATCCTGCCGGTCTTTACGCCAGCCGCTGACGACATCGACGCCGGTGGCGATCCGCTCCAGCAGCAGTGGTATATCGGCCGGATCGTTCTGCAGGTCGGCATCGAGGGTAATGATCACTTCACCGCGGGCGGCATCAAAGCCGGCGGCCAGGGCGGGGGTCTGGCCGAAGTTGCGCCGGAAGCGGATCAGTTCGAGGTGGGGATAGCGTTCCGCCATCTGCAGCATCACCGGCCAGGAGGCGTCGCGGCTGCCATCATCGACGAGGATGATCTCATAGCTGCGCCCGAGGGGGCGCAACACCTGATCGAGCTGTTCACAGAGGTGCGGCAGGCTCTCCTCTTCGTTATAGACGGCGATTACAATTGAGACATCCAACATGACGGTGCTCCCTGGTGGTTGAAAAGTGGTCAGGCAAGTGCTTGGCGGCAACGGCGGATCAGGGCGTTGGTGGAGCTGTCGTGCTGCAGCGTCGGTTCGCTCTCAGCCTGCAACTCCTGCAAAATACGTCCGGCCAGGACTTTGCCCAGCTCTACGCCCCACTGATCGAAGGAGTAGATATTCCAGATGATGCCCTGGGTGAAGACTTTGTGCTCGTAGAGGGCGATCAGCGCCCCGAGAGTGCGGGGGTTAAGCTCTTCGGCCAGCAGGGTGTTGGAGGGGCGGTTGCCGGGAAAGGTCTTGTGCGGCACGAGGCGCTCCGGCACGCCTTCGGCACGGCACTCGTCGGCCGTCTTGCCCATGGCCAATGCCTCGCCCTGGGCGATCATGTTGGCCAGCAGCTTGGCGTGGTGGTCGCCCAGTTGGTTGTGTGAGCGGCAGAAGCCGATGAAGTCGCAGGGGATCAGGTGGGTTCCCTGGTGAATGAGCTGGTAGAAGGCGTGTTGTCCGTTGGTGCCGGGCTCGCCCCAGATGATCGGTCCGGTCGCGCCGCTCACCGGCTGTCCGTTGCGGTCTACCGACTTGCCATTACTCTCCATATCGAGCTGTTGCAGGTAGGCGGGAAAACGGGCCAGATATTGATCGTAGGGCAGAATGGCGTAGGAGTCGGCTCCGTAGCCGTTGTGGTAGAGGATACCGAGGAGCGCCAGCAATACCGGCAGGTTGCGCTGGAAGGGGGCGGTGCGGAAGTGGCAGTCCATGTCGTGGTAACCGGCTAGCAACCGTTCAAAGTTGCGCGGCCCGATGGCGAGCATCAGCGGCAGACCGATCGCCGAAGGGAGCGAGTAGCGACCGCCGACCCACTCCCAGAAGCCGAACATGTTGGCCGGATCGATGCCGAAGTCGACCACCTTGTCGTGGTTGGTGGAGACGGCGACAAAGTGGCGGCGAATGGCGGCTCTCTCGCCACCCAGCGCCGCGAGGAGCCAACTGCGGGCCGAGAGGGCGTTGGTGAGCGTCTCCTGTGTGGTGAAGGTCTTTGAGGCGACGATAAAGAGCGTCTGCTCGGCTTTGATCTCGCGCAGCACCTCGGCCAGATGGGTGGCGTCGACGTTGGAGACGAAGAAGCAGCGCAGCTTGCGGTTGCTGTAAGGCTTGAGCGCCGCATAGGCCATGGCCGGGCCGAGGTCGGAGCCGCCGATACCGATGTTGACGATGTAGCGGATGCGGCGTCCGGTGTGGCCGCGCCAACTGCCGTTGCGCACCTCCCGGGCAAAGGCGGCCATGCGGGAGCGTACTGCGTTGATGGCAGGCATCACATCTTCACCCGCGACCATCACCGGCTGACCTGAGAGGTTACGCAGGGCCGTGTGGAGCACGGCGCGTCCCTCGGTGGCATTGATCGGCTCACCGGTAAACATCGCCTCGATGGCCTGATGCAGCCCGGCCTCTTCGGCCAGCGCTACCAGCCGCTGCAGTAGCTTGGGTGTGATCAGGTTGCGGGAGTAGTCGAGACTCCAGCCGGCCGCCGCGACCGTAAAGCGCCCGGCCCGTTGCGGGTCGGCGGCAAAAAGGTCGCGCAGGTGGAGGTGGCGCGTCTTTTCGAGTTCAGTTAGCAGAGAGTGCCAGGCAGCAGTTTGCATCGTTATCGGAGAGTAGGTCTGTCAGGGTAGTACCCCGCTGCCGCCTCCGGCAGAGAGTCGGGGTAATAAGTGCTCGCTAGTCTACCGATAATCCGGCAATTGGGCAATTTCGTTTCTGCTAGAGCCCGTACAGCAGGCGCAACTGCTCATTCGATGGACGCGACTGGTAGTACTCGCCCTTGGGGCCGATATAACGCCCGCTGCCATCGCGGCGCAACTCTACCGGCGTCTCAGAGCCGTTGGAGTTCTGTACCCAGATCGTCTCGGCTACCGGATAGGCCGGCAGTGTGGGGCGCTGGATAACCGTCACAGGTGCCGGCTGCACCACCCGCACCTCCTGCACCGTGGGGACATAGGGGGGATAGTAGACGCTGCTGTAGGTAACCACCTCACGCCGTGGCGGCGGGGCAGGCTGATAGCTATTGAGCAGGATCGAGCCGAGGGCCACGCCGGTCAAGATTTTGCCGGTGGTCGACCAACCGTGCGAATATGAACGGTGGAAGCCATGGTGATGACGCGGAGGTGGCGCGCGGCGATGTTGTGCTGCGGCCGTCGTCGGCAGCAGGGTGCCGGCAGTCAGTGTGGCTGCCAGCAGGCAGGTGGCAAGTTTGTACATGGCATTCTCCTCAAAGTTGTTCCGGCTGTGGCAGCCGGAGGGTTCTGACAGTTAGACGCCGTCGGCCGTTATTCTATTCAGCCTTGGCCAGGCGTTCAAGTGTGTTGGCTTCAGTCTCGGCTGCAACGGCGCGTCCCACAATATCGATATTGAGCACTACCAGGCGTTTGCCGGGGCGGTTGCGCAGGCGGGTGACAATTCCCTCGAAACCGGCCAGCGGACCACTCCTGATCCGGACCAGATCGCCGCATGCGAGCGGATCGACAGTCTCCAGCTCCGGGTCGTTGGCGAGCAGACGGCGCACCTGCACCAGTTGGCGCAGCAGCCGGAACTGGTTGTCGGGCTCAAGGATACGCACGATGTGGTTGGTGCGGTAGAGCAACGGGCGCTGCTCATGGCTGTAGTTGACGAAGAGGTAGCCGGGAAAGAGCGGCACGGTAAAGAGCGCCTTCCGTTTGGGATAGATACGGATGCTCTGGCGTAGCGGCAGGTAGTGCTCAATCCCGTGGCAGTGGCACACCTCGGCCACCCGCTTCTCGCTGCGTGGCTTGAGATGCAACACACGCCATCTCATCTGTGGCTCCTCCTCCATCAGCCCTCCGGATCGAGTTGCAGCCTCACCTGACGCACGCTCTTGTAGCGTGGGTCTTGTTTGATGCGAGCCTCAAGCTGACGCAGTTTAAAGCGCCGGATTTCAAAGAGGTCGGCGCTTGTCGCCGTATAGAGGTAGAGGATGTTGTTCTCAAATTTGCCGGGGCGTACCCGGCCGGCCAGCTCGGCGCCTGCCAGTGCCGGCCAATCTTCCAGCAGGCTCTGCGGCGTGGCAGCCAGACGGATGTTATAGCGTTGCAGGATGGTTCCCAGCGCTGCGGTAAACGGCTTGATGGGGCGGCGACGGTTGGGAGGGTCGGCATCAAGCGGCAGCCCGGGGATGCTGTCAGCGGGAGGCAGACGTGACGAGCGGCGTGGAATGTAGTGCGACAACATCCAACCTCTACGCGTTACAGCGTAATCTCCGGCAGCAGCAGCAACGAGTGTTCACGCTCTGAGGGCACCATCTCAACCGCCTTCTGCAGCAGCTCGCGCGCCATGTCGCGGGCGGCATCGCTATCGCCGAAGATCACACAGTAGGTGGCGGCGTTGAGCGATTGGCTGAAGCGTTCGCGCAGTCGCAGGGTACGCGCCTCCTGCTCATCTGCCAGATAGAACTTGATAAACTGGGCCATCTGCCCTACGCCGACATTCTCCCACAAGACATTCTGGGTGGCGCCTGCCGCTGTGCGGATCGTCAGACGCCGTTCATTGGCCTCGACCACGCTCCAGCCGGCGTATGCCTTGAAGGGCGTCTCGTTGAGGCGGCGTATCATGAAGTTGCGCAACTCCTGCAGTCCGCTGACCCGTTCAAGCGCCAATTTCAAGGCCGCCTGCCCTTCAGCCCGCTCCAGATCCCGCTCCAGACGTCGCAGCGCAAAGAGCACATCACTGTAGCGATGTTTCAGGAGCGCCTCGTGGTTTTCCGTCATAACCGACATCACCCGCATCACTTCGGCCTGGATGGCGGCCTGTTCGGCGGCCTGCGCCGCCGCCGCTTGCTCGGCAGCGGCCTGCTCGGCCGCAAGGCGTGCCGCCTCGGCCGCTTCACGGGCGCGGGTGGCATTCAGCTCCGCGATTTCACCACGCAGGAGTGCGAGGCGCTCCGCCGTCGCCTTGAGCGCCTGCGGCGCCTCACGCTCCAGCGCCGCCGCCAGCGTATCGTGCAGCCGTTGCAACCGTCCGATAGCCGCCGTCACGCTCTCCAAAGTGTTGGTGCCGCCGCTCAGCTCCTCCATGATCTGGTCGGCGCCATAGACGCTCTGGCCAGCGAGTTGCAACGTCTCATGCAGCGGCAGGAGTGTCAGGAAGAGGTCACGCGCCATGTTGGCCAGTGGTGGCAACTCGACCACTTCCTCCTCGACCGGTTCTGCCGCAGCGCCATCTTCCGCCGCGTTAGCGCCGTCAGGCGTCGCCTCCGCGACCTCCGCCGCGTCGGACTCCGGCGCTGCTTCTGTGGCATCAACCTCTGCGGCGGCAGCGCCATCGGCCGGCTGTTCGGCCTCAGCACCGGCCTCCTCCACCACCTCTTCAGGTTCCGGGGCGGCTGCTGCGGCGGCCAGCGCCAGATTGTGCGCGACGGTCTCCTGGTAGAGTGTGACAATGCGGTCCGACCACTCCTCGCCCAGCTCGCTGCTGACGCTGGTCGCCGCCTGCATAATCAGCTCATCGCCCTCTTTGACCAACCGCTCAGCCTGCTGTTCGAGGCCGAGAATCGCACCGTGCAGCCGCTTGGCACTCTGTATCTGCCCCTCCAGCGCCGCCTGTCGGGAAGTGATGGCCTCGCTCATATGCTTGGCCTCTTGGCGAAAATAGAGCCAGACCCCAGCGCCCGCCAGCAGCAGCAGACTCGCCACCACTGCCAGGACGATCCCGACAGCCTTGACCCAACCCGGCTTGGCCCGCTTCTCCTCTGCCGGCTGGAGTCCCGGCGCGGCGTCGGGGAACATGCCGCGTGAGACGACGATACGTCCGGTCTGCATGCCGGTCTGCAGCTTGCCGGTCTGTGCAAGCTGTCCGGTGGTGGCACCGAGCCGCTGTGTGGTGGCCGCTTTGCTGCCGCGGATCACAAAGCGTTTGCCCGTCTTGGCAGCCGAACCCGGCATACGTGGCTCTACTCGCCGCAGGTAGGCGCGCATATCGCTCAAGAGCGAGCCGTAGGTGGGGTAGCGCATCGCCGGTTCCATCTGCAACATGCGTGTGACAATGGCCGACACCTCCGGAGCGACGTCGGCGCGGAACATCTCGATCGGTACCGGCGGTCCCTTGAGGCGTGCCCGTACCACCTCAATGGCATCGGCGCCCTCAAAGGGGGGATGTTGCGTAATCGCATGGTAGAGGGTGCCGCCAAGGCAGTAGATGTCGCTGCGGAAGTCGACCCGCTGGCGCCGCACCCGCTCCGGGGCGATATAGTAGGGGGTGCCCCAGATTTCGCTCTCGCCCTTGCTCGGCTTGGCGGCGATACCGAAGTCGACCAGCTTCGGCTGGTCACGTTCGTCGAGCAGGATATTCTCCGGCTTGATATCGCCATGAATCAGATTGGCCTCGGCGGCCATCTGCAGACCCTCGGCCACGTCGTGGCCGATCTTCATGATCAGCGGCACATCAAGCGGCTCGGGGCCGGCAATCATCTCGTCAAAGTGAAGCCCCGGCACCAACTCCATTACAATATAGGGCTGCCCCTTCTCCTGGCCGAAGGAGTAGATCTGGGCGATATTGGGGTGGTTCAGCTTGGCAGCGGCCTGCGCTTCGCGCCGGAAGGAGGAGACAAACTCGGGGTTGTCGCCCAGACTCTTTAACATCACCTTGATCGCCACATCACGCCCCAGCGTCTCGTCGTGCGCCCGATAGACGCCGCCCATGCCGCCGGTGCCCAGCAGCTCGGTCAGGAGAAAGGCACCGAGCCTTGCCGGCACGGTCACCTCACTCTTGCAACTGGGACAGGTTGCCTTGGTAAAGGGGGGTATGGAGCTGACATCCATCCGCGCACGACAGAAAACACAGATCATGCGCTGCACTGGATCGTAATTAATGTGAACGTCTGACTCTGACATGGTAAATCATCAAGCCGCTTGATTCGGTTGGATAATTGCCATATCATAGCATCTACTACTCGCTTTGTCACCACCTTACTGCACCATGTATCCAATACTCTTTAAACTGGGGCCGCTGACGCTTCACGCCTTCGGCGTCATGATGGCTTTCGGCTTCCTTGTCGCCCTCGGCGTTATGCGGCGTCTGGCACAGCGTGACTTGGTCGAGCTGGACGAGACGCAGTTGTCGCAGCTCCTCGTCTGGCTGATGGTCGGTGGCGTGGTCGGGGCCCGTCTCGCCTACGTCATTGAGCATTGGCAGGGTGAATTTGCCGCCAATCCGGCTGCCATCATCCGCATCGACCAGGGGGGGCTGATGTTCTACGGTGGCGTTATCGGCGCCATTGTGGCGATCCGGCTCTTCGCCCGCTGGCAGGGACGCCATACGCTGGCGTTGCTTGATCTCTGCGCCGCCGCACTGCCGCTGGGTCACGCCTTTGGACGCCTCGGCTGCTTTCTCAACGGCTGCTGCTACGGCCGGCTCTCCAGCGCCTCCTGTGCTGTCAGCTTTCCGGCCGGAAGCCTTGCCTGGCGCGACCAGCTCGCCGCCGGCCTGATCAACGCCTCGGCCGCCGCCTCCCTGCCACTCCTGCCGACGCAACTGATCGAACTGGTGGCCAACCTCATCCTCTTTGCGTTCCTCTACCGCCTCGCCCTGCGCCTGCCGCGGCGCGGTACCATCACCGCCGCCTACCTGATGCTCTATGCCGTGATCCGCTTCAACACCGAGTTCCTGCGCGGTGATCTTCGCTGGAGCAGTGGCGGACTCTCCATCGGACAGTGGATCAGCAGCGTCATCTTTGCGGTTGGCCTGCTGCTCCTGCTCCTGACGCTGCGCCGCCGCCGGCAACAGCCCACCGGCCAGGCATGAAGCTTCTCAGGGTTACTGTCGATCAGGCCGGTCAGCGTCTCGATCGCTGGCTGGCCACCCGGCTGGAGCAGCTCTCCCGTGCCCGGCTGCAGCAGTTGATCGCCGCCGGGAGCGTGACGGTCGATGGCCGGCCTGCTGCCGCCGCTGCCAAGACGCGCCTTGGCCAGGAGGTGGTGGTGGAGATAGCGCCCGAGCCGGACCAGACGCCGCAACCCGAGGCGCTGCCGCTCGAGATCCTCTATGAAGATAGCGACCTGCTGGTAATCAACAAACCGCCCGGCATGGTGGTGCATCCGGCACCGGGACATCCGGCAGGCACCCTGGTGAACGCCCTCTTGCACTACAGCGGCAAGCTGGCAGCGGTTGGCAGTTGCGAACGCCCCGGCATCGTCCACCGCCTCGACAAAGATACCAGTGGTCTGCTGCTGGTGGCCCGCAATGAGACCACCCGCCAGGCGCTGGTAGCGCAATTTCACGACCACCTGGTGGGCAAAGAGTATCTGGCGCTGGTACATGGCATCCCGGTGCCGGGCAGCGGGCGGGTCGAGACCACCATCGGGCGTCATCCCGTCGACCGCAAGAAGATGGCCGTCAACCCGCCGCACGGCAAACGGGCCGTTTCGCACTACGAGACCTGCCACACCGGCGGCGGCATGGCACTGCTACGGGTACGCATCGAGACCGGGCGCACCCACCAGATCCGGCTCCATCTGGCCCATCTCGGCCTGCCGCTGGTCGGCGACCCCCTCTACGGCAGCCGGCAGCTCGACCGTCGCCTGCCGCTCCCCCCGCCACGTCAACTACTGCACGCCGCCCGTCTCGCCTTCACCCATCCCGCCAGTAGTCAACCTCTCACCTTCGAGGCTCCGCTTCCCGCCGATATGGCCCATTTTATGGCACATATCTGGCTTGGTTGGCATGAACCCTGCTAAATTAAAATACTTTATGCCTAAGCGATTTTTACATAGAATATGGCACTTTTTCGGACTTTTGGTGCTGCTGCTGGTGGCCGGTTGTATGTCGCCTGAGCGGGCCGTACGCGAGACCGATGAGATCGGCAATCGCCTGGTGGCAGCCTATCGCAGCCAGATCATGGGTGGCACCAATGAGTTTTCGCTGGCGCGTCCCTCTGACCGGCTGCGGCTGCGGCTTGAGGCTGAAGGCTATCTGCCGCACGGCAGCAGTGATACGACCAATACGCCACCGGTGCAGGGGCCGCTGGTTTTGAGCCTGGACGAAGCGTTGATGGCCGGAGCCCGCAACAGCAACGAGTATCAGTCGAAGAAGGAGTCGATTTTCATGGCGGCGCTGGCGCTGCAGTTACAGCAGCACGCCTTTGAAAACACCTTTGCCGGGGTTATGGGGGTTGATCTGGCCCGCAAAGAGGGAGGCGAGCAGACGACACAACAGGCGTCCGGCAGCAGCAAAGCGACGCTGTCGCGCAAGCTGGCAGGCGGCGCCACTGCGACCGCTTCGCTGGGACTCGATATCGTCAGGCTGCTGACCGGTGAGCGCAGCTCGACACTTGGCATCATGGGCGATGCCACGGTCAAGGTGCCGCTCTTGCGCGGCGCTGGACGTCTGGTGGCAGCCGAGGCGTTGACGCAGGCCGAGCGTAACCTGATCTACGGCATCTATGAGTTTGAGAGCTACAGGCAGGGGTATGCCATCTCGGTGGCCTCCGGCTACTACAAGTTGCTGGAGGTAACCCAACGCATGGAGGCGTTGCGCGAGAATCAGGCGCGTCTTTCGGACAACTACAAGCGTGCCGAACTGCTCTTCGAGGCAGGGCGCATGTCGCAAGTGGAGCTCGACCAGACGCGCCAGGACCTGTTGCGCACCGGTGACCAACTGGTCGAGGCCGAGCAGGCGCGGCAGTCGCAACTCGACAGCTTCAAGATGACACTGGGCCTGCCGGTAGATGCGGCCATTGAGATCGACAGTCGTGAATTGAACCGCCTCTACCACTCGATGGGGCTCGATCCGGCCATGACCAACGTAGTGGCAGGCAGCATGCCACCGCTGCCCTTCAGCGAGAGTGAGGCGATCGCCCTGGCCTTGACCAACCGGCACGACCTGATTCTGGCGCGTTACCGGCTGGAGGATGCCGCCCGTGGTGTCAAGATCGCTGCCGATGCCTTGCGCCCCGAGTTGACTCTCTCGGGCGGCGTCAGCCGCCGCCAGAGCCGCCGCAGCGGCCATAAGGCTGGCGACGAGACAAGCTATTCGCTCGGCACCGATCTGGGGTTGCCCTGGGAACGCAGCAGCGAACGCAATGCCTACCGCAGCGCACTGTTGGCTCACGAGAGCGCGGCGCGCTCACTGGAGATGGCCGAGGATACCACCAAGGATGCTGTGCGGCGCAGTCTGCGGGGGATTGAGTCGTCGTGGTCGTCGTTTGCGATTCAGACCGAGGCTTTGAGTGTCGCCCTGCGGCGTGTCCGCAGTTCGGGGCTCTTTCAACAGGCGGGGCGTGCCAGCACCCGTGATGTGCTCGAGGCGCAGTCGGCCCTGCTGAGTGCCCGCAACGCCCTTGTATCGGCGGTGATCAACTATCGGATGGCAGGGCTCGAACTCTACCGCGACCTTTCGGCATTAGAGATTTCAGAGGAAGGACTTTGGCGTGAACCAGTCAACTAACAGCCAGCGAGGCAAAAACGGCAATCAACGTGGCCGGCGGCTGCGGGGTGCAGCGGTAGTCGTTGTGATCCTGTTGGTGGCTTTAGTCGTGGCGCAGCGTCTGGTGAAGCCGCATGGAGTAGAAGTGGGACCGCTCTACCGGGTGGAGCGTGGCCCTTTAACGATCTCGGTGGTCACGTCGGGCACGATCCAGAGCAAGCGGACGTCTGTCGTGCGCAGCCAGGCCGAAGGCCGCAACACGGTGATCTGGATTATCGATGAGGGACAGCACGTCACCAACAACCAGCCGCTGGTCGAGCTGGACGCCAGCACCTTCAGCGACCGTCTGACCGACCAGCAGGTGATTGTAGGCAACGCCGAAGCGTCGTTGATCGCCTCGGGCGAGAAGCTGGAGATCGCGCGTATCGAGCAGCGCTCCTCGGTGGCGGCGGCCGAATTGAAGCTGCATCTGGCGCGCCTTGAGCAGGAGAAGTACCTCGAAGGTGAATTTCCCCAGACGCTGCAGGAGCAGGAGAGCCGGATTGCGTTGGCACAGGAGGAGGTGGAGCGGGCCGTTGAAAATCTGAGCTGGACGCGGCGGCTGGCCGACGAGGGCTACCTGACGCGCAGTGAGCTGCAGGCCGACGAGATGGCGCTCAAGCAGAAACACAGCAGCTTGCAGGCCGCTGTAACCTCACTCAACGTCCTGACCAACTTCTCGGCGCGGCAACAGCAGGCCTCACTTGCATCGAATGTGCAGCAGGCCGAGATGGAGCTCGAACGGGTGCAGCGCCAGACGCGTGCCAATGTGGTGCAGGCCGAGAGCGATTTCCGTGCCCGCCAGATGGAGGTCGACCGGCAGCGGTCGCGGCTCGCCAACCTGGAGCGGCAGATCGAAGCGTGTCACATCGTGGCACCCACCAATGGCGTCGTGATCTACCACTCCACGATGCAGGCCTCACGCCGGCGTTGGGGCGGGGAGCCGTTGCAGGCCGGTTCGACGGTGGTGGAGCGGCAGGAGCTGATCCACATCCCGGTCGAGGGGGGGATGATCGTCGAGTTCAGTGTGCCGGAGTCGAACATGACAAAGCTCAAGCTGGATCAGGCAGCGCGGGTTAAGGTGGAGGCGGTGCCGGGCAGCGAATATGCGGGACATCTGAGCCGTATCGGTCTGCTGCCTGACGGGCGCAATGCCTGGTTGAACCCCGATCTGCAGCTCTACAACTGCGAAGTCGAACTCGACAGCTACGATCAACTCCGGGCCGGCATGAACTGCGAAGTCGAGATGCAGATCGAGCACCATGAACAGGCGCTCTTCGTGCCGATACAGTCTGTGATCCGGGTCGGTGCCGAGCCGGTGGTCTATCTGATGACCGCTGGCAAACTGCAGCAGCGCCCGATCAAAGTGGGTCTCGACAACGGACGCATGATCCACGTGCTGGAGGGATTGGCAGAGGGTGAGCAGGTCTCACTGAACCCGCCGTTGGAAGCCGGCACGTTGCAGGAGTCTGACATGCAGGCGACGGACGAAGTGGCCAGCGCCGCCCAGCCTCTCGCGACAGCGGCAGCAGGGGTGGCAGCGGGTGAAGCGCAGGAGCCGGCAGCCCGGCAGAGGGAGGGAGGCCGCAGGGGAGAGGGTGGTGCAGGCCGCCGTGCCGACGCTCAGGAGGGCCGTACGCCACGCCCGCAAGCCACCTCCGCCGCTGGAGCGCAGCCCGCTCCATGAGTGGTCCCGGTGCCAGATTTGAGGCCGTCAAGGGAGCGGAAGCCGCCGTTTTGCAGCTTGATGGCGTGATCAAGCGCTATCATGTGGGTGACGAGGTGGTCGATGCCCTGGCCGGCGTCTCGTTCGGGGTGCGGCATGGCGACTTTCTGGCCATTATGGGGGCCAGCGGCTCCGGCAAGAGCACGCTGCTCAATATCCTCGGTTGCCTCGACCGCCCCACCTATGGCGACTACTGGCTCAACGGGGTCAATGTGGCGGAGATCGACGACAATGCGCTCAGCGACCACCGGCTCCACAATCTCGGCTTCGTCTTTCAAAGTTTCCACCTGATTCCCCAGTTGACGGTGGCGGAGAATATCGCGTTGCCCCTCTTCTATCAGGGTCTGTCGCGTGAAGAGCAGCACTCCCGTGTGGCGCATCTGGCACGCTCCGTGGGCGTCGATAACCGCCTGCGTCACCGTCCGTCCGAACTCTCGGGCGGACAACGGCAACGGGTGGCGATTGCCCGGGCGCTGGCCAACGATCCGCCTGTGATCCTGGCTGACGAACCGACGGGCAATCTCGACAGCGCTACCAGCCACCAGATCCTCGACCTGCTGCAGCAACTTAACGCTGCGGGGCGCACTATCCTGATGGTGACGCATGAAGACGACATTGCCGCCTATGCCAAGGCACGCATCCAGTTGCGCGATGGCTTGATCTGGCAGACCGACGGAGAGGTCTGGTTGTGAGGGCGTCGCACATCTGGCCGCTGGTGGTGATGGGGCTCACCGATATCAGACGCCACAAGTTGCGCTCCTTTCTGACGATGCTGGGAGTCGTCTTCGGCGTCGGCAGCGTCGTGGCGATGTTGGCGGTGGGCGAGGGGGCCAGTCAGCAGGCGCTCGAAGCGATTCGCAAACTCGGCAGCCAGAACATCATCCTCACCTCGGTGAAGCCGCCTGAAGGCGGTGCCGAGGGCGTGCAGCGCAGCAATCGCATGAACGCCTACGGGCTGCTCTACGCCGATGAGGAGCGAATTATCGAGACGATTCCCGGTGTGCTGCAGACGGTGCCGGCCCGTTTTTTACGGAAGCAGGGGATGCTCGGAGCCCAGATTCTGGAGCTGCGCGTCGTCGGCACTACCGCCCGCTGGTTCGAAGTGGTCGCCCGTCCTCTTCTGGCGGGGCGCATCCTGACGGAGCAGGACGAGGAGCAGCGCTCCAACGTCTGTATCCTGACTGAAAACGGAGCCCGCAGGCTTCTGGCCGGTCGTCACACCATCGGCCAGACACTACGCTTGGGGTCGACCTTCTTCACTGTCGTCGGTATTGTGCGCAACGCCGAAGATAGCGGCGGCATGCAGACCCCCGACCGTGATACCGACGTCTACATCCCGATTAAGACGGCTATCGAGCGTTATGGCGCCATTGAGCAGCAGCGCACGGCCAGCAGCAGCTCGATGGAGAAGGTGGAACTCAGCCAGATCATCGTCGAGATGCGCAGCACCGACGATGTCGAGCCCGGTATGCTGGCGATTGAGGCGATGCTGAAGCGGTTTCACAAGAAGGAGGATTACCGCATGGATGTGCCGCTGGCGCTCTTGCGTGAGGCCGAGGCCACCAAGCGCCGCTTCAACGCCGTGCTCGGCTCCATTGCCGCCATCAGCCTGCTGGTGGGTGGTATCGGAATCATGAATATCATGCTCGCCTCGGTGACCGAGCGGACGCAGGAGATCGGAATCCGGCGTGCCATCGGCGCCCGTCGCAGCCATATCGTGTTACAGTTTCTGGTGGAGGCCTGTGTCCTCTCGATCGGCGGCGGCCTGATCGGCCTCATGATCGGCAGCCTGATACCGCTGCTGATTACCCACCTGGCCGACATGCCGACAGTCGTGCGCTCCTACAGCCTGGTACTCGCCTTCAGTATCAGCGCCGCGATCGGTATCATCTTCGGACTCTATCCGGCACGCCGTGCCGCCCAGCTCGATCCGGTCGAGGCGCTACGTCGCGACTGATTTGCAAAAGGAGGCGCATGTGGAGTGGCAGCGCAAAATCTTCCGCAATTTTGGGGGTGGTGCATCTCCTACTGCTTTGCTATACTTTGAGAATGAAAGCGACCAAAGTTAGCCCGCGCTGGGAGAACCCTCAAACGGTGGCCGGATTTAGAGTTGGCAGTCCCAACGAGGAGCTGTTGGCCTTTGCCGCCTCTCTGCCACGACCGGGGCGCTGCCTCGATATCGGTTGCGGTGCCGCACGCAACAGCTTGCCGCTGGCCGCCCTCGGTTTTGAAGTGACTGGTATCGACCTCTCAGCGCCGATGATAGCGGCTGCCGGGGAACGCAAGTTGGTCGAGGGTCCCACCTTGAGTGTCGACTTCATATTGGCTGCCGCCGGCTTCGAACCGCTACCGGCTACTACCCTGGCTGAATACAACCGGCCGGCTGACGCAGAGAGCTATAACGACGATGCACCCACCATCTACGAGGGCTATTTCCGCAAACACAACGCCTAAGCGAGAGAGACCTCTGAACCTCACCCCATGAACTGTAACGCCATAAAAGTCTGGCTCACGCTCCTGCTGTTACTGCCTGTTGCGATAGTGCTGCAGGCGGCACCTGCAGCAGCCACACGGAGCGACCGGGGTGGCAAAGAACGTACCCGGCTGCGGCAACAGCTCCACGAGCACGGTCGTACACGACGGGCAGCCGCCCGCACCAAGGCAAAACGACTTGGCCGACCACTGCGTCTGGAGTCGGACGATGGCATGGAGCTGCATGAAATCGCCTTCTGGGAGGGGGAGAAGCCACGCTACCTGCAGACGCTCAATGCGAGTGCCGCCATCTCCAGCGGCGCCGACCAACTGCAACAGGCCCCCTTGCTGGCGCTGGGGCAGGGCGGTCGTATCGGTGTCTGGGATGCCGGCTCGGTGCGTCACACCCACCAGGAGTTTGGCGGCAGAGTCACGCTTGTCGATGCTGTTACCAACCACAGCCACTCCACTCACGTTGCCGGTACCCTGGCTGCCAGCGGCGTAGTGGCCAACGCCCGTGGCATGGCGCCGTTGGCTCTGATCGACAGCTATGACTGGCTGGACGACCTCTCTGAACTGCTCGATGCCGGAGCCACATACTCGGGTGAACCGGGTAAAATCTACGTCTCAAACCACAGCTACGGCTATACTGCCGGCTGGTCGCAGAACACCAAGAGTAATCCCCAATGGTTCTGGAATGGTACAGGCGTTACCAGTAGCGCCTACGAGCCCTACTTCGGCTGCTACAGCGCAGAGACCCGCGCCTGTGACGCTGTCGCCGCTGCCACGCCCTGGCTTGCCATGTTCTGGGCTGCCGGCAATGATCGCTCCGCCAATCCGCCTGCCGGTGCCAACGTCTTCATCTCAACTGAGTTTTCCAGTGTGCCATACAACCCTGCCAGCCATCCGCCCGGCGATGGCGTCTACCGTGGCGGCTACGATACCATCAGCTACAACGCATTGGCCAAGAACGTTATCACTGTCGGCGCCGTCAACGATGCCGTGCAGGGTGGCAAGCGCCATCTGGCTGCTGCCACCATGACCTCCTTCTCGAGTTGGGGTCCGGCCGACGATGGACGTATCAAGCCCGATCTGGTCGCCAATGGCATCTCGCTCTACTCCACCACATCAGAGAGTGACGCCAGTTATGGCAACTCCAGCGGTACCAGCATGGCGGCACCCAATGCCGCCGGTACTGCACAACAGTTGCAGAGTCTGCATGCCGCGCTGTTTGAAGGTCGCTATCTGCGGGCAGCCACGCTCAAGGGGTTGCTGATCCACACCGCCGACGATCTGGGCACCCCCGGTCCCGACTATCAGTTCGGCTGGGGGCTGGTCAATGGTCTGGCCGCCGGCCGGCTCCTCTGCCACGCTGCCACCAATCCGACGCTGCCCACCCTGATCGAGTCGTGCCTCACGACCACGACACCCCGCAGCTACTATCGCTTCTATGCCACTACCAATAGCGCCATCAAGGTGACCCTGAGCTGGTGCGATCCCCCGGGAACCGCCAGCGAGAGCCACGATGCGCGTACACCTGCACTGGTAAACGATCTCAACCTGCGGTTGCTGGCCCCCAACGGTGCAATCTATCAACCCTATGTGATGCCCTTTGTCGGCGACTGGAGTCAGGCGAGTATGGCCTATCCTGCCACCACCGGCAGCAACCGCGTCGACAATGTTGAGCAGGTTGTTATCGCCACGCCACCGCGCAACGGTCACTACCGGGTTGTGGTTTCACACGCCGGCACCCTGACAGAAGGTGAACAAGCGTACGGTCTGCTGATCAGCGGCTCTACCGCTCCGCCGGCGGCAACGCTCTTTCTGGTCAAATAGCTTTGATGGCTCCTCACCCTTCAGGTGTGGCACCTCAAGCAAAGAGCGGAGTTGAGAGATAGCGCTCACCGGCATCGGGCAGAATCACCACGATCCGCTTGCCGGCATAGTCGGGCAGGGCTGCCAGACGGGCGGCGACAGCCACCGCTGCACCACTGGAGATGCCGGAGAGCAACCCCTCTTCAGATGCCAGGCGGCGGGCATAGTCGAAGGCCTCTTCATCCTCTACCCGCTCGACACGATCAAGCAGCTTGAGATCGAGCGTCTCGGGTATGAAGCCGGCGCCCAATCCCTGAATCTTGTGGCTTCCCGGGCGGAGTTCTTCGCCCGCCAGGTATTGGCTGATCACCGGGCTACCGGCCGGTTCCACCCCCACCACCTCCAGCCGGTCGCCAAGTTGCTCCTGAAGGTAGCGGGCCACGCCGCTGATCGTGCCGCCGGTGCCGATGCCGGCTACCAGCAGGTCGACTTTGCCACCGCAGTCGCGCCAGATCTCCGGCCCTGTCGTGGCGTAGTGGATAGCCGGATTGGCCGGATTGGAGAACTGTTGCGGCATGTAGAGGTGCCCGGGTGCGGCTGCCACCCGCTCTGCCGCCGCCGCAATGGCGCCGGACATGCCCAAGGCGGCCTCCGTCAAAATCAGGTTGGCTCCGAAAGCCTTTAAAACCCGCCTGCGCTCGATACTCATGCTCTCCGGCATCGTCAGGGTCACCCGATAGCCGCGCGCCGCCCCGACAGCGGCCAGTGCAATCCCGGTATTACCGCTCGTCGGTTCGATAAGCTCCATGCCGGGACGCAAACGCCCCTCCCGTTCGGCTGCCTCGACCATCGCCACGCCGATGCGACACTTGACTGAATAGGAGGGATTGCGTCCCTCCACCTTGGCCAGCACCTCGGTTCGCTGGTCGGCAAGCCGCTGTAAAGCCACCAGCGGTGTGCCACCCACCGAACGTGAGTTGTCACTGTAAATCCTGCCTCGTTCCATCTCTCTCATGTAAACTGCTCCTCTCCTGCTCATCCAACCATCGCTCCAGACGTAACCGCTCGGCCATCTCGGCTGCTGCCGCTTTCACGGCATTACGCCGCTGGCGTGCGGGAAAAAGATCGTCAAAACGTCGCCCTACCAGATCGTAGAGGCGGGCCAGATAGCCACCGGCCATGCCGCCCCATTTGACGGCCGTGGCATACTGCTCCCGCACCTGCAACTCGGGAATAAGCCAGGCCTGCCCCACGATCGCCAGGCGACGCCACCAGGAGGCCTGATGAAACTCGCCCAGCAGGCGCGTCATGCCGGCGTTGCTGCGCTCGTGTGGCAGCAGCAGCGCCAGCACCGCTTCGCGTTCAGACATAAAGTTGTTCAGCGGAGCCCCCCAGGCCGCCAGCTCTGCCGGCGGCGGCACACCGCAAAAGTCGTGGGCCACCTGCCAGACAAAGGCCGCACGGAAATCGAGTCCCCACTCATGGGCTTCGCGCTCCAGCAGGGTGGGGGTCAGCCCGGCAGCATAGCGCTCTCCCAGCAAGACCAGATCGAGCAGGGCACGCAGCGGTATGCGCCACTGATGTGCCAGGATGTGGTAGGTGAGGTAGACGAGGTGTACCACCGGCGGCAGTGTCGACACCGCCACACCGGCCACACTGCCCGGCTCTGCCACCTGCCAGAGACGCTCCATGTTCTGCGGCGGCAGCCCGTGCGATGCATGTGAGAGCGACCACTGCAGCTCGACAGACCGCTGCCAGCCGGGGTGTCGGCAGGCCGTCCCCTTGCTCCACGAGCCGGGAGTGGTGTTATCCTGCAACTGATAGCCGGCCGCCACCACCGCCTGTTGCACCCGCTCAAACTCTGCGGGCCGGATCAGCAGGTCGATATCGCCCATCTGGCGCTCTACGATATCGTCGTAGAGATGTTCGGCCAGCCAGGCCCCCTTGAGCGGCATCACCGCCACCCCTGCCTGCTGCAGCGCCTGCAGCAACTGGCGCAACTGCTCCTCACCCCGCAGCGCCGTCACTGTGCGTCGCTGCTGCAACTTCACCCACTCCTGCCACACCTCCTCCGGCAACTCTCGGCCACGCGCTCTCTGCGCCATCCGGTTGAAGATGAAGGGATCGAGTTGATGGCGGCTGAGCAGCGGCAAAAGCTCCTCCCAACAGGGGGGCGGCTGCAGCGGCAGGTTCACTAAACTTGCCTGCAACAGACGCTGCAACTCATGTTGCGGCCGCCAACTCTGCCATCTCTTGTCAGGTGCTTTCATTCGCCCAGTACAAACAGTTTGTATGCGTTTACATCGACGCCGCCGGCCAGTCCCGGAGTCATCTGACGCCAGTAGTTATACCCTTTGCCATCGTCGTCGTCAAGCACTACCACATTGAGCCGCAGCAAGACGCCAGCGCGGGCCTCGATGCCCAGCGACTCCAGCGGCAGGCGCATGCGGTAGTGGGTCTCCTTGAGCAGCTCCAGCCGCTCGACATTGCTCTCAACCTTCTGTTCCAGTTTGGCATCGGGGCCGGCGTAGCGATGGAAAGTGGCACCCTCTGCCAGCAGCGCCAGCGCCACACTAGTCATGGCACCACCGGGAGCTGCCGTCGCCACCTGAATAGCGTCGCCATTCCAAAGCTCAACCTTTCCAAGGGGTAAGACACACGAAGTGAGAGAGTTGTTTGTGGCGAATTAATTATCGCAACAAAGAGCGCGGTTGCTACGGGGAGGGTTAAAGGTGTGGAGCATGGCATTTGTCTGCATCAAGGGCAACAGCGTCAAGTTAACAGATAGTGCCAGGCTGCGACCAGCTTGATGTTTGCCGGCGGCTTGCGGCCGGCCGTGTCGTGAGCCACCAGCAGGCACTCTGTCTTGGGGAATTGCCTGGCCCCAGATTGCAGGGCAGCAACTTCACGTTGCCATGTGGCGTTTGATGCCAGTGACAGGCAGGAGTTGACAAGCAGCTCTGGCGCATCCGGATTCAACACCAAATCAACTTCACGTTCACCAGCCAGATAGCCAAGGTCATCGCGTTGTCGCCGCCAGTGAAGATATAAGGCGGTCTCAAGCTTGTGACCCAGATTGGCGCTTGGTGCAGTTAGAAAAGGCTGTGCCAAAGACCAATCGATGAGATGTAGTTTTTTGGGGTTGATGGCTTGGCGCCGTATTGAGCGATCCGCTATTGGAAGCAGAAAGAGCATGAAGGACTCTTCGAGATGGCCGACATATTTGTAAAGCGTGTCTTTTGAAAGTGCGAACCCTTGGGATCGGAAATCGTGATAGAGTTTGTTGGTGTTGAATAGCGTGGCCGTGTTGGTCAGGCAGTATTGCAAGAGCCGACGCATCAGTTGGGTGTTGGTCAGGTTATAACGCTCGATCAGGTCGCGATAAAAGAGCAGATCGACATACTCTTTCAGTATCCGGTGACGTAAAAAGGGCTCAGCGAGCACGACTTCGGGGAGTCCGCCCAGCTCGAGATACTCTTTAAATGCCGCAGTTACTTCACTCTCTGACTTTGCCGAATATGGGATAAATTGAATGGCGCGAAAATCGAGAAACTCGGCAAAAGAGAGCGGAAAAACTTCATACGAGATGCTGCGTCCGCGCAATCCGGTGGCCAGTTCACGTGCGAGGAGTTGCGATGAGGAGCCGGTCACAAAGATGTCGGCATTCTCTGTATCGTGCAGACGCCGAATGTATGTCTCCCATGACGGGGCATTCTGCACCTCATCAAAGAAAAGGTATCTCTTTTTATCGATAAACTCGGGGAAGATCTCGTCATGAGCACGCAAGATGAGGTCAAAGTCGTTAACGTCAAAGGGCAAGAGGCGGTCATCCTCGAAATTCAGGTAGAGAATTTGTCGTTTGTCAACGCCTTGCGACAACAGGCGCTGCATGGTTTCAAACAGCAGGAAGGTCTTGCCTACACGCCTGATGCCTACAAGGGTTACCACTTTTTTCGTACCAAGTGGCAACTGAAGCTTCCTGGGCACTGTTTCAGGGAGCTTGCGTTCATAAAACTGCATCAGGATGTATTTGATGGTTTCCTTGTTCATAGGGAAAGAATAACATGATTTGTTCCCTCTGCGCAAGGATAAGATTGGCTCCCAAATTGAGGAAGATTTAAAGGGGGCTAAAGTTCTGGAAGCTGATGCCAGGGGCTGACGTGAGAGCCTTTGAAGTCAAAACTTTGGGTACCACCGTAAATCAAGTGAGTTTGAATCTCTTGGTGTACGTCTGCCAGGCTACGCCATTTTTGCAAGTTGTCAGTCCAATCGGAGGCGAAGGTGGCACCGGACTTGATTTCAAAGGCCTTAAGAGAAGCGGCATCCTCATGTAGCAGGTCGACCTCCAAGCCGCTACTATCACGCCAGAAGTAGAGACTGGGACGCGCACCACGATGGAGCTGCTGTTTCAGGTATTCGCTGACAACCCAGTTTTCAAAGATAGCTCCGCGTAGCGGGTGTGAGAGGAGTTGTGCAGGGGACTGAATGCCCAACAGGCGTAGCGCAAGGGCGGTCTCCCAGAAGTAGAGCTTGGGGGTTTTTACAACGCGCTTGCGCAGGTTTGTGTGCCAGGGCTGTAAACGGAAGGTGATGCTTTGAATTGACTGGCCCGGCTCTGAAGTATGGTCAAAAGATCACGTTTTACCACTCTGCTTCTCCATGTAAACTTAAGTTTCAAACTTAGATTAACACAAAGTCGGCAGTTTGGCAAGTGGCGGTCATGCCACTTCCGCCCCGCGCCAGCCCATCCGTCTTTTGCCGCAAAGGGCTTTTGTTTTTCGACACAGATGCCGCAGGTAGCCGTGCAAAATTGCCCCTGCTGCGCAGGGTCGCTAATCGCTCAATTTTGCCCGGCTCCGGGTGTCAGGTAGGGTGCAGCCGCTTAAAAGTTAAACGTTCAGCGTGCTGCGGCGGCGACGGTGCGTCGCCCAAGGAGCTTCGCACCCCGCACACGCACTCCTCCCGGCGCATGCGTCGGCCTGAAGGGCAAGAGGTGTGTGACTACTCCCGCAAAATGGGATTTACTCTCAACCTCTTGCGTTACCGCATCAAATATGCTATTATATACCTATTTGTGGCAGCTTGCAGTTGCCGCCAACAACCCCCAATCGCAGAGGAGCGAGTTTTATGCAGAAGAGCGGACCAGAAAGCACGGCACACGAAGTCGCCGGGACCTCTCCCCCTGAGGAGAAGGTGGCGGCGTTGCGGGCGATTATCGAGAAGCTGCACCGTGGCGCAACTCCCGACGAAGTGCGTGCCGAATTTGAAGCAAACTTCGGTGCAGCCTCGGCGGCGGAGATCGCTGCCATGGAGCAGGAGCTGATCCGCAACGGCCTGCCGGTCGAGGAGATTCATCGACTCTGTGACGTCCATGTCGGAGTCTTCCGCAACAGCCTGGATCGCGATGTTGCTCTCGCGACACCGGCCGGCCATCCGATCCATACCTATATGGCCGAAAACCGCGCTGCCGAGAGGGCGGCCAATGCCTGGTGTGAAGTTTGCCGGCGCTTCGACTCCGCCAACCCGCCTGACAAGGATGAGGCCCTGGCGGCTCTCGACCGGCTGGCACAGGTTGAAATCCACTATACGCGCAAGGAGAATCAGCTCTTCCCGCGTATGGAGCGGGACAACTTCACCGGCCCCTCCAAGGTGATGTGGTCGATTCACGACGAGATCCGCAGCGAAATCGCTGCGTTACGCCAGAGTATTGCGGCTGGCGCCACAGCGGGGTTGGTGACGGCAGGCCTGGAGCTGGCCCGCAAGATCACCGAGATGATCTACAAAGAGGAGAAGATCCTCTTCCCCACCGCCCTCACGCTGATCAGGGAGGATCACGAGTGGCTTCGTATCCACGCCGGTGACGATGAGATCGGCTACGCCTTCGGTGTGGTGCCCGGCAACGAGTGGCAGCCGACCCCCGCTCATGCGCCGACCCCCGCTGCCACCACGCAGCATGAGGCTGCAGCAGTGCCGCTGAGCAATGGTGCCCTGACTCCGCAACAGCTCTCAACCATCCTCACTCTCCTGCCGGTCGAAATGTCATTTGTCGATGCTGAGGATACCGTCCGCTTCTACAGCAACCACGCCGACCGTATCTTCCCGCGCTCTCCCGAGGTGATCGGACGCAAGGTGCAGAACTGCCACCCCCACAAGAGCGTCCATATCGTCGAGGCGATCCTCAAGGCCTTTCGTGACGGCAGCCGCGACAAGGCGCAATTCTGGCTCACACTGCAGGGGCGCTTTATCGTCATCAGCTACTTTGCCATCCGTGACGACCAGGGCAGTTATCTCGGCTGCCTCGAGGTGTCGCAAGACGCCACCGGGCTGCGTGCCCTTGAGGGCGAAAACCGCCTTTTAAATTGGGAATAATGCTTAACGCTTAACGCACAACTCTCAACGCAAAACTTTTAATTTCGTGCTGCGTGGTTGATACGTGCTTTCCGACGCCCTGACTCCCGGCACTCCCGTCGCCGCGCCGCGTCAGCCCACACGTCTTTTCCCGCAAAGGGTTTTTGCTTTTCGACACAGATGCCGTGCAAAATTGCCCCTGCTGCGCAGGGTCGCTAATCGCTCAATTTTGCCCGGCTTCAGATGAATCTCAAAGGTGGCGCATATCACAACCGCCCAGTCTTCAGGCGGCAGCAATTCGGGGGCTTAAGCCCCGGCTATATCAGCCACCCCGTCTCTGCTTGCCCTTCCCGTTGCCGCCTGCTACACTTCGGACATGGTAGAACCTGCAAAAAGCTGGCCGGAAATCCGGCGTGATGCCACCCGCTTTGCCAAGGAGTGGCGGCTGGCCTACGACGAAAAGTCGCAGGCCCAGAACTTTCTGGTAAAGTTCTTCGAGGTCTTCGGGATCGCCGTCAACCAGGTAGCCACCTTTGAGAGCGACGCCAAGCGCGTGGCGCACCTCTTCGAGCTCTACGCCGCCGCCACGGCAGAGCGGTGAGTGGTGAATTGTGGAGGGCCTGCTTCTGCATCGCCGCGGTTGTGCAGTGAATTGTGAGCTGTGAATTGTGAGCCGTAAGCTGTCGCCGCAGTGGCGTGCGGAGGGAACCGCGAATAGACACCAATCTACGAATAATGGGATGCTGTACTCATAGGATGAATGCGCAGGTGCGTTGAAAATTCATACTTATCGTGGTTGCCGGCCTTCCAATTACCTGCTAAAATGGCACCGTTAATACGATGTTACTTCTGACCTCCATTGGTGCTT
>CAZRGQ010000034.1:0-28348 GCA_964599645.1 uncultured Lentisphaerales bacterium
AGTAGTCGGATTTGGGTTCGGTGGAGGTGGCGATGAGGGAGGGGGAGGTGGTGGAGTTGATGTGGGTGGGGATGGTGAGGGAGACCCACATGGGGGAGATGGCGCAGGTGAGGGTGGTTTCGGGGAGGGTAATGTTGCCGATGCCGTGGTAGCGGATGGAGCCGGGGGCGATGGTGAGAACGTCGCCGCTGAGGGTGGGTTGGAAGCTGATGGGGGGGGAGTGGCGGGAGCGGTAGCCGGTGATCTTTTGGAGGTGGGAGATCATAGGCTGGCGGGCTCCCAGGTGCCGCCGGGGTAGAGCCATTTGGCGTAGCGGGGGAGACCTTCAAATGTCCAGCGGACGACGTTGGGCTGGCCGCGTTGCAAGGTGGGGGAGATATCGAGGAGGCGCCAGTAGTAGCCGGTGGGGGTGCCGGTGGGGGTGCCGTCGGGGTAAACCCATTTGGGTTCGGTGAGGCGGCTGGAGATCGATTTGTTGTGGGTTTTGAGGTTGTCCCAGGTGGTGACGGTGTTGATCTTGGCGTAGTCGGAGGTGAGGGTGGGGAGCGGTAGAAGCGGGTGACGGTGAGGGTTTGGCCGGGGGAGGGCCAGGTGTCGACGCCGGCGAGGCGGAGGCGGGCGTAGCGGAGGGCGAGTTCGTTGCCGGTGTAGCCGGCGATGATCTTATCGATGTGGCCTTGGGCGAGGAGGTCGTCGATCTTGGGCATCTCGGCGGCGATGGGATCGAGCACGTAGAGGGCTTTGAGATCGACGAGGTGCATGGCGGTTTGGAGCTCGAAGAGGGGGTGGCGGCGTTCGTCGGGTGCGAGGGGGTCGCCGGGGCTATCGTAGGTGACGCGGATGGAGGCGATGGCGGAGCCGGGGGAGACGGAGGGATCGATGGCGGACCAGTTGAGGGTGGCTTTGATGGTGGCGACTTGGGCGTCGAGGTCGTTGGCGGGGCCTTGGTAGAGGCGGACGCGCTCGTTGTCGTTACCGGTGGGGTAGTCGAAGAGCTGTTGCCAGGGAGTGCCGATGATGGTGTAGCTACTCATCGAGAAGGGCCTTGATTGCGGCGAGGAGGGTGAGTTCTTCGCGGTGGAGGGCTTCGGTGGCGGCGTGGCGGCGTTCGGCGAGTTGTTCTTTGGCGCGCTCGGCGGTCATGATCTGGTTGCCGATGATGCCGCCGCTGCGGCCGGAGGCGGAGGCGGCCTGGGGCTGATCGATGCGGACGTTTTCGATGGCTTTGGCGATGGCGTCTTGGACGCGGGAGAGATCGAGGCGGGTCTCAGCGATCTTGGCTTGTTCGTGTTCGTAGCTTTCCTGTTCGCGCTGGACTTCGTCTTCGTGGGCTTTGAGGGCGAGGCGATCGTACTCGGCTTGGCGGCGGTCTGCATCGATCTTTTCGCGATCGGCCTGGCGGCGCTTTTCATCGGCTTGACGGGCAGCTTCGATCTCGGCGAGGCGGGCGGCCTCGGCGTCGCGCTCCTGCTGGACGCGGGCATCGTGCTCTGCGATGGCATCGGCACGGCGCTGGGCATCAGCGGCCTGGTTGGCTGCGTAGCGTCCGGAGGCGTCTTGCAGTTCGTGGTGGCCGTAGCCGAGGACACCGACGGCGCGGCGGTTGAGCCAGGATTTGTGTTGGTTGTAGAGTTCGCCGGCGCGGGTGGGGTCGCCTTGGGCGGCGCGCATGAGGACGTCCCAGCCTTCTTGCTGTTCGGCGGGGGAGCCGGTGCGGATGGCTTCGGTGGCGGCGCGGAGGCCGGCGCGTTCGGCTTTACGTTCCTGGCCGGTTTTTTCTTCGGCTTCGGCGGTACGCCCGAGCTTTTCGAGGTAGTCGCGTCCGGCGCGTCCGGGGGCTTGGGCGGTTTCGATGGCGTCGATGGCGGCGGCGGTGGAGCCGATGGCGGCGGCAAGCTCTTGGAAGGTGATGATGTGGGAGCGGTAGTCGGCGAGGGCCTTATCGAGGAGATCGACGGGGGTGTTGGCTTCTGCGGCGGCGGTACGGATGGCATCGAGGGCGGCGGCGGTGAGGTGGAGGCGTTCGGCTTCTTTGGCGGCTTCGCGGGTGGAGCGAGCCCACTGGAGGGTCTCTTCGCGTACTTTGCCGATGAGGGTGATGAGGCGCTCGGCAACGGCGTAGATCATCATGGCGGAGGAGAAGAGGCGCAGGGCGCGGGTGGCGGTGGAGATGGTGGTGGAGAGGCCTTCGACGCCTTGTTTGATGCCATCAAGGGCGCGGTTTGCCTCGGGAGCACCCTGGGTTTGGAGGCGGATTTTAAGTTGGGATTCGTTGGCCATTGTGTTACTCTGCAACCATGAAATCAGTGATCATTTTTATTGTCGGGGCGTGGCTCTTCTGGCTCTCGGGGCTCTTGGGGCGGTTGGCCAAATTGCTCAAGCTCTGGGCGGGTAAGGAACTCTGAGCCATTCATCTCGGCTGAGGCGACGCCGGCAGCGAGTATTTCGGCGCAGGTGAGATCCCACACCACGGCGTGCCTCACGGCGTGCCGTGAGGGTATGGAGAGGGAGGTGGAGAGGGCGAGGAGGCCGAGTTCTTGGGCGCGGAGGGCGAGGCGTAGTGCGAGGCCGGTAGCAAGGGGGTGAATGCTGGCGTGAACGCCAGCGTTGCTACTGGATGGGGCGGGGGTGTAGGCTTCGGGTTGCCAGAGGGCGTGTTTGATGTAGGCGTCGAGTTCGGTGAGGAGGTGGTAGTGGCGGGCAGGGTCGCGCAGATGCCAGGTGTAGTAGGTGAGCCAGCAGCGCATACGGCGGGAGCTACGTGAGAGGGCGCGGCGGGCGCGGCGCCAGGGGGTGGAGATGAGGTAGAGGGCAATGGCGCAATCGGCGGCGGTGGGCTGGCCGCCGAGTACGAAGGGGCTGTTGACGGCTTCGAGCAGGCGGAGCTGGCCGAGGGTGAGGGCGGGGCCGCAGCGGACACCGGCGAGGCGGATGGGGGGCTGCGGCAGGAAGGTGGCTTTGTGTTGGAGGTATTCCATGGGGATTAGGAGGCACCGCCGCCGAGGGTGAGGCCGTCGGGTTTGTAGCCGGTGATGGTGCCGCGGGTGGCGGTGCGGCTGTGGCGGATATCGGCCGATTCGCAGAGCATGGCGACGCCGTCGAGGGTGACGGTATCGCCGACTTTGGGGGGGGGAAGCTCGGCGCCGCAGATGAAGCTGACGGTAATACGCTTGCCGAGGTTGGAGATGATGGCGGTGGCTTCTTGGTTGTCTTCGTTGCGGATGAACTCGATATCGCCGGTGGGCTGGTGGCTGGAGTCTTCGCGGATGGTGCCGCTGTAGGTGGCACCGGCGAAGCCGATGCTGACTTGTGTGCCTATAACTGATGGTGTTGCCATGATGTGTGTTCCTTATGGTTGGGGGTGAACCTCACGGCGTGCCGTGAGGGTATGGGGTGCCGTGGATGATGTAGGTGTTGAGGGCGACTTCGACGGTGATGCCGCCGTGGTCGTCGTCGACAGGGGTTTGCCGCAGGCTTTCAATGGTGGTGCCGGGCCATTGCAGGGCGAGTGCAATGATGTGTTCGGCGGCTTGCAGGGCGGTAAGGTGGTTGGCGCGGGCGCGGTTGAGTGATGGCATTTCGTAGATGGCGATGCGGAGGGCGGCGGTGCCGGCGAGGGTGAGCCCGTCTTGCTGGGTAGCGGTAAATTCGGGGGTGACAACGAGGGCAACCAGGGAGGTGCGCTGGAGGGCTTGGGTGAGTTCGGTTTCGATATCGCCTTGGTCTTCGGCGAGGGTGATGAGATCGGCTGCCAGCAGATGGGGATCGCTGGTGAGCTCGGTGACGACGAGTTGTTGCAGTTCGGAGAGGGTCATGATGCTTGGCCTTTCGTGGCGCGTTGGAGGTAGAGCTTGACGGCGCTGGCAGCGGCGTCTTGCATGGTGGCCTCGGGGGGGAGGACGGAGGGGTCCGGGCCCTTGGAGACGGATTTGAGCAGCAGGTAGAGGAGGCGCAATTCACCACGGCGTGCCGTGGTGCCACGGATACCTTTGCCGGGGCGGGCGGCGAGGAAGGCTTTGTTGCCTTTGCGCCAGACGAAGGCGTCTTCGCGTGAGGCGAAGTGTTCGCTGGGCCAGACGCCGTAGAGGGCGGCGCGCAGGGGGATGGCGAGGGCTTTGCCGGGCTTGGCATGGATGGTGCCGCCGTGGCGGTGCCAGTGGATACCGGGGTGGCGGATAGTGACGGTGCCGGCGGTGGCATCGGCGGAGGTGTGGATGGCTTCGGCGGCGTGTGCCCAGTAGTTGGAGCTGGTGTGGCGGGAGCGGGCAGCGTTGCGGGCGATGAACCAGGGGCGCACCTCTTTGGCAACGGCTTCGGCGGCAATGCGGTGGATAATGGTAGTGGCGGTGATGGCACCACGTACCCGGGCGAGCAGCGCCATGGCATCGCCGGTATCGAGAGAGATGGATATGGCTCTTGTATTCATGGGTGGGGCTGTAGTAAAGTGTGGGTGGTACGGCTTAGCGAGGGGTGCATCCGCCTATCCTTGCAAAGGCCAGTCGGTGCCGGGGATGCACGGCATTTCGGCTTCATCGGGCGCCCTCCTTATATAAGAGGGTGCCTGTTCTTTTTGCAGTGGTGGGAATCCAAGTCTCAACCGTGCCGGTCTCATTAACGATTACCAGCATATGCTGTTTTTTGGCACCATCATCAAAGAGTTTCAAGTAAAACGTGCGGCCGCTTTTTTTCCACACTTCCATCGGCTCTTGTACTGTGGCTAAAGCGAGACGCAGGCGATGAATGCGGCGTGTGCGTTCTTCCGGTTTATGTTGCCAATGATCGTAGGAATGGCGCGTGAAATGAACCAGCTGACCATCAGGAGCTTTTGCGGTGGCCTCATTGGCATCCATGAGGGCCAGTGCCTCTTTCTCGGGAATTACAGAGGGGGGAGGTGTGGTAGCGCGTTCTTTCAACCCTCCCAAGCCAAGCTTTTTTGCTGAACCCTCGGCACCGACAATGGGTGTAGTTGTGGGCATCGTTAAGACACCTTCATCAAACCTGGCCCCGGGGCCGAAGGCTTTAAGGATGGATTGCTGCAGCGCGGGCATGGAATCGAGATCGGGGAGGGAGGCGGAGGTGGCTTCTTCGGGGAATGGCAGTGTTTCGGGGGTGAGGGTTTGCTCTGGGGTAATGAGGCCGAGGCGTTCGGCTTCTTCGCGGGAGACATCGATCACGCCCATGCCGGAGCCGTAATCGTAGGGGGGCCAGGGGTTGCCGAAGCGTGAGAGGTTGACCCAGACGGGGGAGGTTTTGAGGGCGATCATGCGACGACCGTAGAGCTGGCCACCGGCATCGAGCCAGCGCTGCTGCCAGGTGGTGCGCTCTTCTTTGCGTTTCATGACGCGGATAAACTCTTGTGCCGGCCAGAGATCGAGTATTTCGGACTGCATATCGGCGGCATATTTGGCGTAGCCGCGGGCGTTGCGGAGATTCTGCTGCAGAATCAGATCGAGGCGACGGCGGGAACGATGATCTTTGAGGCCGCCTTCGCTGCCTGCGGGGGGCTGGTAGCCGGCGGCATCGAGGGCGTGGCGGATATCGCGGCGGGCTTCGGAGAGGGAGCGTTTGCCATCGATGATCTCTTTGAGGTTGTGCCCGATCTCGACTACGGGGCCGAGGGTGTTGAGGCGGGCGGAGAAGAGTGCCTGACGCCGGATCGCAGCGGGCAACCGTGCCAGCTCGTGGCTGGCTGCGGTGGTGGGCAGCGAGATTCTGGGCAGGTCGTAGGGCATGGGGAATTAAGAATTATGAACTATGAAGGATGAAGGATGAAGGATGGAGGGCTGCGATCTTGGTGTATTCGGGCTCTACGTAGTCGCGCTCGATATCCTCGAAGGGATTTGCGGGTGTAGTGCAGCCGCTGCAGCCGGCAGCCAGGAGGGTGATGATGGTGATGGCGGCGGCGGCTTGCATGACATCGTGGGCAGCTCCGCCGAAGCGGCGGACGGCGCGGTAGTAGATACGTGCTACACGTGTAGGGGCGTGGCGGCAGGCGATGTGGAGGAACATATCATCGGCGAGTTTGCGGACGGCGGCGACACTCCAGCCCCAGGCGGCGGCGATGGCTTCGAGCTCTTCGTAGATGGCATCATGGAGAAAGGCTGCTTGAAGGAAGGACCAGGTGCCGATTTTGTCTGGCGCCATCGTCGCGCCATCGGAGATGTAGCCCTGCTTGACGATCGGGACGCGATCGACGATCCAGACGGAGGTGCCGTGGTAGTCGGGCACGTCGCGCGTGAGGCGGGGTGCGGGCCAATCGACATCGATACGGTAGCGGTTGGAGCGGTCTTGCTTGTAGGCGCGGAGGGCGGCTTTGACGGCTTGGCGTATGAGGTAGGAGGTCATCTGCGCCATTCTCCTGTGATGATGTTGGAGCGGCGTTTGCCGTCGCGGGAGACGACCACAAAGGCGAGGGTGGTGGGGTTGGGAATACCTGCAAGCGTCCAGCCTTTGTAACCTTCAGTGGTAGCTGTGCCGAGGTGACCGAAGTCGCGCTCGGTACGACTGGAGGAAACCCAATCGAATTTGCCTCCGATCCACTGGCCGTTAGAGTCAAGGACGAAAGCGCAAACCAGAGCATCGGCGTGATCATGGCCGATGCCCCAAGCAGAGAGGTTTTTCTCCCAAGTGAAATCGATACGATTAGCTGCGAGCTTCTTCAGCTCGATCACAACGCTGCCATCGTTTTTGGCATTGGGCATTTTTTCGCCGCCATACCGCCACTGGAAATCAGCGTAGGGGGCGGCATCCGGCACACCAGGCTGCGGCGACGACCTGTCTGCGTGCGACGCACAGGCAGGCGGCGCGTCGCCCTCCAGGGAGGGGGAAGCGGAGGGCACCACTACCTCGCCATCTACGATGTAGCGCCCGCCGCACTCTCGGCCATTCGCCTGACCTGCTCTTCAAGCGACTCGCGCACGCCGCGCCGCCGTCCGTCAATCGTCGGACGAATGCCCACTTTGGGAAAAGAATTTTTCGCTCATTACTACTCTCCGAAGGTTGAAGCCTGCACTTTTGGTCATAAATTTGAGGAGGAGATATCGGCATTCAGCTCCTCGCCGCCCGGTTGCCCATCAGCGCCGTAACAGACGATCTCAAACGGCTCCTGGTTGCGGCCGGGAGCAAAGTAGAGATAGGGCTGTTTCCAGGGATCGTCGGGCAGTGTGGTGCGATCAAGATAGCCGCCGGCGCGCCAGCTTTGCGGAATTGGCGGGGTGACAGGACGAACCACAAGCGCCTGCAATCCCTGGCGTTGCGTCGGGAGCACACCGTTGTCGTCGAGATAGAGCTGCAGCGCCGTCTTGAAGGTGGCAATATCGCTGCGGGCACGTGCCTGACGCGCCTTGCCGGGCTCATGCAGCAGGTTAAGCGCCACCACCCCGGCCAGAATCAACATGATTGAGACGGCCACGAGCAGTTCAACCAGCGAGAAGCCGCTACGGCTCTGCATGTGTGGAGCGGGGTGCGAAGAGTCTTTCATGTGACACAGTATCCTGTCTGTGGTGTGGAGGAGGTGCTACAGATCATGGCTGGCGGCCAGGCGGCCTTTGGGAGGCTCCGAAAAGGCGCGCAGCCAGACGTAGAGGCCGACCTTGTATTTGGCTTCACGCTCGGTACCGTCAGCACGCGTAAAGCTGGGATAGAAGCTGCCGCGCAGGCGGAAGGAGATACAATCGAGGTTGTACTGCAGATAGCCGGCCTGCTCTTCGAGGCGTGAGGTCTCGGCCTCATAGCGTGAATAGAGGTTAAAAGACCAGTGATGCGACGGGGCAAAGGTGAGGCTGCCGGCAAAGAGTGTGCTCCTGTCGGGGCGATAGAACATCTCACCGGCGGCCTCCCACAACTCGTTATTCCAGAGAGTGGCCCAGATGTTGAGATAGTCCAGATCAGATTCCTGCACATCGTAGAGCCCATCAATCTGAAAACGGAGACCATCAGCCGGACGAAAACGGCCATTAAAGCCGACCCAACTGAACTGCGAATCCCCATTGCTGTCCTCGATATCGTAAATGCCATAGAGATCGGCATCAAGCAGTACTTTGATACTATCTTCCACCCGACGCTGCAGTTGATGGCGTGTACCGAAGCGGACGGTGTGGCTTTTGTCGAGACTGTCTACAGAGTCAAACTGGTAGAGACGATAGGGGCGCAGACTGGGTTCAGGAATGAAGGTGTAGTTGACGTAAGGTTCGACAATATGCCTTACCCTGCCCCCCCCTTCGGTTTCATAGATACCATAGGCTTTAAAAGAGGTCTCCAGGCCTAACTCAAAGAGGCTGCGCAACTTGGCGCTGTCGTCATAAACGATGGTCTGCGGGGCCTCGTTGGTTGTGCCGCTGTAAATCTTCTTCTCACTTCGTGTGTCGCCGTAGTAGGTGCCACGCCAGATCGCCCGCGGTACAAAGCTGAGGAAGCCGAAGAGGTTATTGGGCATGTAGAGCGCCTGCCGTGTATCAAAGCGCACTGTATTGTAAGCCTCGTTGACGACATTGGAAGGGTGACCGTAATCGGCAAACTCCCGCTCCAGATAGCTAAAGGCGGTCTGGCTCTCGTAGTAGACCGGCGAGCCGGCGATATCGGTACGCATGATGTCGAGCCAGGCCTCAGGAGTGCGGTTGACAGAGTTGTAGAACTTGTTGGCGCGCTGATAAACATCGAGCCCGAAGGCATAGCCGTCGCCGGAGTGCGTATAGGAGGCATACGATTCGGGTTGCACCAGATCGCGATACTCACTCTCATAAAAATCCTCCAGCAGGTAGCTGTCGCTGAGGTAGCTGGTTCGCACGGTAAGAAAATCGCGTGAGGTGATTCTGGAGTCGTGCCGCAACATCAGCCGATAGCGTGATGATTCAACTGTATCCCGCATCGGGTCGCGATCCCATTTGTGATACATCGGCTTATCGTCGTCGATATAGTAGGCCGAGACAAAGCCCTCATGACGGCTCTCTTTCGGCCCCCAATACCAGACCAGGTCCTGCCCTATGGCTCCGCCACGTTCGGTGCGGTAATCGAAGTGGCTGCGGGAGTCGATCGCATTGTTGTCTGTGCCGCCGAAATCGATCAGTTTGAACTTGTAGGTTGAGAGCAGGTAGAGCCCCAGGTCGCTCTCATAGCCCGGCTCAAAGCGCCAGCCATAATGTTCATCGAGCTCGCGCCGCCAGTAGGGAAAATAGAAGAAGGGAATCCCCATGAAGTGGGGCTTGGCCCCCGCCAGCGCGACATACTCACCAGGCTTGGCAATTGCCGTACGGCCATACATGTGATAGTGGAGTTTGCCGACTGCATTAGTACAGGTGGTGACAATCGTATCTTCAAGGCGGAAGGTCTCGTCGGGCTCCCGCATGCCGCTCTTGGTGATAATGCGCAACGGTCCGACACGCAGATCGATACCCGGCACAGAACCGCGTCCCGTCTTGTAGTTATACTCCAAGCGATCGGTGCGTGTGGCCCCCTGCCCAAGCCTGATCAGAATGACATTGCCATCGGCTACGATCTCGCCCGTCTCTTTGTTGACACGGATGCGATCGGCGGTGATCTGGGTATCGCCCTGGCGTATAGAGACATTACCGGAGGCCGTGACCCAACCCTCCTTCTCGGCGCTGAATGAGTCGGCTTCAATGTCAATCGGGGCCTCACGATCGAGGCCGGGTCGTTTCCAATCGGCACCTTTTCCCCAACCGGCTGCCAGCAGCATGGCAGCCAGGGAGGTGCATCCGATCCAGTTGTTCAAAAGTCTCATCATCGCTTCCTGCTGTTGGTGCGGCTCAGTTGCCTTTGTTGTCGCCTGTTGAGTAGAGCACTTTGCCGTTGTTATCAAGGATAGCAAACGATTCGGGATGACGCAAAGGTTCTGATTTAAAACTCAAATGCCCCTTATACTGCTGCTGCAGCTCGATCAGCATCGCTTCATCTTCGCGACGGAGGCGATCCAGCACAGTGGGAGCCACCAGAACTTGCAGATCGATCTCCTTGCCATCCAGACGACATTTACGCATGACACCGGCAACCTGACGCTGGATGCTGACACTGAGCGAGAGTGCCGACTTGATCACGCCATGCCCGCGGCAGTAGGGACAATCTTCAAAAGTTTGCGACAGGATACTCTCCTCCTGGCGTTGGCGCGTCATCTCCATCAGTCCCAGCTCAGAGATCGGCAAGACATTGGTCCGGGCTTTGTCGCGCTTAACTGCGGCCTTCATCGCCTTGTAGACGGCCGCCTGATGTTTGCGCGACTTCATATCGACCAGGTCGAGTACCACCAGTCCGCCGATGTTGCGCAGGCGCAACTGGCGTGCCACCTCTTCGACCGCCTCGAGGTTGACCTCCAGAATCGCCTCCTCTTGCGACCCCTTTCCCTTGTGCCGCCCTGTGTTGACATCGATTGCAATCAGCGCCTCGGTCTCATCGATGACAAGATAGCCGCCGCACTTGAGATTGACCTTGCGGCGGAAGGCTTCGCCAAGCTGATGCTCCACCCCCCGGTTATCGAAGATCGGCAACTGCCCTTCGTAGAGCTGAATCAGGTTGCGTGATTGACGTGAGATACGTGCCGCCACGGCTCGAATACGGTCGTACGACTCCTTATCATCGATTACGACGCGGTCGATATCTTCAGTGAGCCAATCACGTACCACCCGTTCAATCAGGTCAGGCTCCAGATAGACAGAGTTGGGTGTCTTCTTGTCACGTATATTGACCTGCATATCCTGCCAGATCGAAAGCAAGCCGCGCAGATCACGGATAAAGGCACGTTTGGAGGCGCCGGCACCGATGGTGCGTACAATCAGGCCGATATCCTGCGGCAGCGGCAGACGGTCGATGATCTTCTTGAGGCGCTGCCGCTCCTTGGCATCACCGATCTTGCGTGACACGCCGCGCAGGCGGCAACCGGGCATCATCACCAGGTAGCGCCCCGGCACACTCAAACTGGCCGTGACACGCGGCCCTTTGGAGCCAATCGGGCTCTTGGTTATCTGGACGATAATCTCGGAGCCGGGAGGAAAACGTTTGGTCACCTGCTCATTGGTGTAGCGCTTGCGGCGTGAAACGCGCTGCGGCGCATCGTCGTCGTCATCCAGCCGGCTCTCATCGTCGGGAAACATATCCCAATAGTGGAGAAAGGCGTTCTTTTTGAGGCCGATATCGACAAAGGCCGCCTGCAGGTCGTGCTCCAGATTCTGGATACGCCCCTTATAGATGCTGCCGACCAGACGCTCTTCGCCCGGATGCTCCACCTGGAACTCCTCAAGCCGACCATTCTCCAGCACCGCTACGCGCGTCTCGAGCTTTTCAGCATTGACGATAATCTCACGTCTGGGTGTCGTTTTCTTTGCTAACCACTTCAACATTGTTACTACTCCTTGTGCAGTGACGACTTCACGTCTCGACCTCAGCTCTCTGTTGCCAGGGGCCATGAACCGCCACGCTTTGAACCAATCCTACGGCCAGAATGGCCGTCAACATGAATGTCCTGCCGTAACTCAAAAATGGCAACGGCAGTCCTGTTACCGGCAGCACCCCGATTGTCATGGCGATATTGATAAAGACATGACAGAAGAAGAGGGCTGCTACCCCTGTACAAATTGTACGTCCATAGCCATCGTGACTCGCCACCGCCACACGCAGTATCGACAAAATGACACCGGCATAGAGTAGCAGTACCACTACGGCACCGACGTATCCCTTCTCCTCGGCCAATACCGAGAAGATGAAATCGTTGGCAGAGACCTGCTGCGGCAGATAGCCGAGCAGATTTTGATCGCCTTTGAGAAAGCCTTTGCCCCACATGCCGCCTGAACCGACGGCAATCTGCGACTGCCTGCGGTTCCAGCCGAGGTTCAGGGGATCACGCTCCGGATAGAGCACATCGACGAGACGCCTGCGCTGATAGTCGCCGAGGAAGAAGGTGACCTTGTGAGCCGCCTGCCGTATCCCCGCCGGGGTCTCCGGACTCTCCTGCAACAGCACGGCCCCGAGCACCACTCCGGCAGCCACCAGAGCTGTCAGGAGCGTTATCAGCCAGGCACGGAGCGCCGTGCCGCTGACGAAGAGCAGGAGATAGAGAATCGGCACAAAGACCAGGGCGGTGCCGAGATCGGGCTGCAACAGGATCAAGATCACCGGCAGCACCACCACTCCGGCAGCCAGCAGAAACTCCCAGATATCGCGCCGTGCAGCGGGACGTTCCAGGAGGCGTGCCAGCAGCAGAATGGTTGCCAGCTTGGCCAGCTCCGAGGGCTGTATGCCGTAGACCCAGCGCTGGGCCCCCAGACGTACCTCGCCCACCAACAACACGGCTACCAGCAACCCCAGAGTGATCAGGTAGAAGAGCCACGACCACTTTACCAGCCAGCGGTAGTCGAGCCGGGCCATCAGCAGCACCACCACTATTCCCACCGCCCCCATACTGGCATGCGCCTTGTAGAGTGAGCGCAGCACAAGGCTCTCGCGGATCGAGTTGGCGCTGTAGACGAAGAAGACGCCGATCACCATCAGGGCGACCATCGTGACCAGCAGCGTCACGTTGATGCGCCGCAAACATCCCAGGCCGAATGGCAGACGATCAAAGTATGATTTGCGGCTCATGCGGCATAATCCTCCGCCACAACGACCCCATCCTCCTGCGCCGGTGTTGCATCGGGCGCAAAGAGCTGTTGTATCAGTTGGCGCACAATCGGTGCCACTGTCAGTCCGCCCGATTCGCCATCTTCCACCAGGATAGCCATGGCCACCTCCGGCTCTTCATAGGGCGCGAAGGCGATCATCCAGGTATGCTTGCGACGATTGGCGGCAGAGCCATACTCGGCTGTGCCCGTCTTGCCGGCAATGTTGACACCAGGCACGGCGGCCCGTTTGCCGGTACCGCGTTCAGCCTGCACCACGTCGTACATGCCGCGCCGCACGGCTGCCAGCTCGTGCGTCAGGTTGAGGTGCCGTATCTCATCACCCTCCGGCTGCTGCGGGTCGGCAACGAGCCGCGGGCGCAATACCCGTCCCCGGTTGGCCAGCGCTGCCGTGTAGACCGCCATCTGCAGTGGCGTTACCAGAAGTTGGCCCTGCCCGATCGAGATGTTGGCCGTATCGCCGGCACGCCAGGCATCCCCCTGCACACGCCGCTTCCAGGCATCGCTTGGCACGAGTCCCTGCGCCTCGCCGGCCAGTTCGATCCCGGTGCGGTTGCCCAGCCCCAACTCCAGCGCCATCTCTCTGATCGGCTCCAGACCGATCTGCACGCCCAAGGTACAGAAGTAGGGGTTGCACGACTGTTCGAGTGCCTTACAGAGAGTAATGGCACCGTGTCCGCCGCGATGCCAGCAACGGAGTCGCATGGCACCCAGTTCAAAGACACCGTTACAGACAACCGGAGTATCGATAGAAAACCCGTGGCGCAGCCCCGCCAGCCCTACCAGCGGCTTGAAGATACTACCGGGGGGATAGGTGCCGGAAATAGCACGGTTGAGCAGCGGCAGATCACGATTGCGCTGCAACGCCTGCCAGTCGCGATGTGAGATGGAGGGGGTCATGGCGTTGAGATTGAACTCCGGCATACTGGCCAGCGCCAGCACATCGCCATTGCGTGGATCGAGGATCACCCCGGCGGCTCGTCGCCCGCGCAACAACTGCTCCAGCAACTGCTGCAGTGGTGTATGGAGCGTCAGGGTCAGGTCTTGGCCTGCCACCGGTGCACGCCGTGTAGTGCTGTGTTTGTAGCCGGTCACGGTTACCGTGATCAACTCTCCCCCCGGCACACCGGCCAACTGAGTATCAAATGATTGCTCCAGGCCGGCTCGCCCGCGCATGCCCATGATGTCGTAGTGAAAGACTTCGTTGGTCATCACGGGACGATCACGCCCGACGTAGCCGAGCAGATGGGCGGCCGTGCTGCCTGCCGGGTAGCTGCGTTCCGCCTGCACATAGACTTCAAAGCCGGGGGCGCTGTCGACGACCTGCTCCGAGAAGCGGGCCAGCGTCGCCATATCGAGCCCCTGCCAGGCGAGCAGCGGCAGTGGCAGCCGCTTCCGGACGTGCTGGGCAATCTCCTGATAGTCGATCTGGCGCGCCACGCCCAAGGCCGCCGCCACCCGCTCCACCTCGTGATCAACGGCGTTGATCGTATTGGTCCAGTCGCCGGGACGCCGCAGCTCTTCGAGGTAGATGGCGATACAGTAGTTGGGGCGATTATCGGCCAGGCAGAGGCCATTGCGGTCAAAGATGCGTCCCCGCGGTGCCGGCAGCAGTACGCGGCGTATGCTCTGGCGGCGCTGCTCGCCACTGAAACGTGAACTTTGGCGCACCTGGATACGATAGAGCCGCATCCCGAGAAAGAACAGCGCTGACACCATCAGCAGGGCTACAGCCAGCAGGCGCCAACGCGGCGCAATATTGGGGTCAACTGACACGCTGCTCGACCTCCTTCCGGGGGGCGATATTGCCTGCCAGCAGCTCCAGCCGCCATGCGGCACTCCATGCCAGGGCACCGGCTGCCATACCGGCCGGCAGCAGCGCCAGCAGCCACCACAACATCTGCCACGTCAGCGGCCAGCCGCCACCGCCGCGCGCCACTACCACGATCTGCACCAGCGCCAGCAGCAATGCTCCCAACGCGGACAATATGCCGTTGAGCCAGACGTTGCTCTCCGGCAACGCCTCGCGCCAGATCGAGAGCAGCAACACCAACCCTGCCAGCGTCAACGCTGAGGTCAGCGGCGGCAGCCCCCCTTGGGCGTCATGCAGTAGTCCGGCCCAAAGCGCAACGACCAACGACTGTGCCAGCGTATGCCCCAGTGCGTAGTAGGCCGCCACAGCCACCAGCAAGGGCACCTGCAACGGCAACGGTGCCAGCAACATCTGCAGCGCAGCCGCGCCAAGCAGGAGCATCAGGAGTACCGGCAGATCGAGCCGCTTCACCTTTCACCTCCCTGGATCAAGACATAGAGTACGGCAAGTTGCGCCAGATCGGCCGCTGGCACCACCTCGCCCACGCGATAGAGCCCTTCAGCATCGATCTCACTGGCCAGCAGATAGCCTACCGGCAGACCGCCCGGCAGCGACTCGCCCAGTCCGGCTGTCACCACCAGCATCCGCGGCGGCAACACTACATCACGCTCAATATAACGCAATTTAAGTGGTTCAATTACATGCAATAAAGCTGGTAGATTGCCTGACGACGTGCGCCAGCCCGCCCCCTGCAGGATGCCCCTGATCACCCCTGTTTCGGGGTCAATCGGGTCGAGGCGGCAGGCGATGCGGCTGTTGGGATCGGTGATCAAACGTACTGCGGAGGTCTCGTGACTGACTTCGCTGACGCGCCCGACCAGGCCGTCGGGCGTCATGACGCCATCTCCTTCGGCCACGCCATCACGGCTGCCACGACTGATCCGCACCTCACGCAGCCACCCTGTGGCCCCTCCCTCACTCACCACCAGCGCCGGCAGGGGATAGGCCGTGCTCCGGGCAGGGAGCTGCAAGCGGCGCCGCAACTCCTCATTTTCACGGGCAATCGGTTCGAGAAGTATAGCATCAAGGCGCAACCGCTCCACCTCCGCCTCCAGCACGGCATTGCGCTGGTCTACCAGCGCTGCACGCCAGAGGCGACCCAGCGGGCGCCATACCCGGTAGTTGACCCAGGCCGCGCCATTTTCCAAGGGAAAAATCCCTTCACGGGCAAGACGTTGCAAGCCGCTGCGCGGCCAGGCAAAAGCCAGCAGCAACAGCGTCAGCAAGAGCAGCCATACCCATGCCTTAGCTCCTTTAGCCATTCAACCCCATCAACCGGACTGACCGGCCAAAATCGAGGGGATGGCAGTAGTCGAGATCAGTTTCGCTTCGACGATGTCTTGGCGATCAGGTTCAATGCGCTTAAAACTCCACCGGTGCCTTCAGCCACGGCGCTTACCGCATCATCGGCACGATGTACGGGCAAGCCCGTCTGCTTGGCCACCAGATAGTCGAGCCCCGAAAGGAGCGAACTACCACCGGCCAACACCATGCCACGATCGACAAGGTCGGCCGAAAGCTCCGGCGGGCACTTCTCCAGCGTCATTCTGATGGCGTCGACAATTGCCGAGATCGGCTCCTGCAACGCCTCACGAATCTCTTCGGAGGTCACCGTCAACGTCTTGGGAAGACCGGCGACCAGATCGCGCCCCTTCACTTCCATCGTCTTCTCTTCGGCCAACGGATAGGCTGAACCCAGCCTGATCTTGATCTCCTCTGCCGTACGTTCCCCAACCATTAAATTGTACACGCGGCGGATGTACTGC
The DNA here is from genome assembly GCA_964599645.1 of uncultured Lentisphaerales bacterium. Classification (GTDB taxonomy): domain Bacteria; phylum Verrucomicrobiota; class Kiritimatiellia; order RFP12; family JAAYLN01; genus JAAYLN01. Next base: position 16,263 of record CAZRGQ010000034.1, read on the forward strand.
ACGATACACTCGTCCATGGCATCGCCGCCAACCCGGACGCTACGCGCATAAACAACACCCGAGAGTGAAATTACAGCCACTTCACAGGTGCCGCCACCGATATCGACGATCATGTTGCCGGCCGGTTCTTGCACCGGCAGCCCCACGCCAATCGCCGCCGCCATCGGCTCTTCGATCAGAAAGACCTCACGAGCGCCGGCATGACGGGCCGAATCCTGTACGGCACGTTTCTCAACCTCCGTAATGTCGCCCGGCACCGCCATGATAACACGTGGTCTGACCAGCTTGCGGGAGTGGACCTTGCGGATGAAGTAGCGGATCATCGCCTCGGTAATATCGAAATCGGCAATGACGCCCGATTTCATGGGTCGGATCGCAACGATATTGCCGGGAGTACGCCCCAGCATCCGCTTGGCCTCATCGCCTACAGCTATGATGCGCTTGGTGCCCTCTTGGATGGCCACCACCGATGGTTCACGCAGGACAATGCCCCGATCCTTCACATAAACCAGCGTATTGGCAGTACCGAGGTCAATGCCAATGTCGTTAGAGAAGAGATTGATAAACTTGTTCCACATCGTCAGCTAAGCTTCCACAACGCACAAGCTGGAAATTTATGCGCGTGCGTACAGATTGCGTTATTTCACCCCCTCTGGTCAAGCCCAAAAAAATTAGCGGTCGAGGATCATGCCGCGGCGCAGGTAGGCAGGCTGGTCGAGGTCCTGGCCATCGATCAGTGTCGCCTCGACATCCTTGAAGCGGCTGCGGCTGGGCGTGCGGGGACCGCGCTCGCGGCTGCGCCGCACTCTGCTGTCCTCTGCCTTCTCCACTGCCGGCGACAGCAGTTCGCTGCCCCCCTCGGTGCCGGCGGCCAGCATTCTCTCGGCCCCGCGGGCGCGTAGCACATCAAAGAGAATGGCCACCAACTGAATCTTGCCGGCGTAGCGCTCGTCCAGCACCACGCCGAGCTGTAACTCACAGCCGCTGGCAAAGGTGGCCTTCAGCCGCTGGGAGATTTCGTTGGCCTCGACGAGTTGCAGGTCGCTGCCGGCCAGAATGCCGACCATCACGGCCTGTACTTCACCCAGCCGCGGATCGCTGCCGAGGAGTGGGGAACGGCAGAGGCGCACCACCGCTTCGGCGCTGCGGCTGGCACCGTCGGCCGTGGCCACGGCAAAGCGGCACCGCCCCTTGCTCTGCGCCAGTGCGGCAATCAGGTGCTCTTCGTTGAGGGTGATGAAGCCGCGGGTCTGCAGAAGACGCCAGAAGAGGGTCAGCGCTGCGCCGAAGGCCGCCTCGGCCTGCGGTATGGCATCGGCGAGTGTGGCACCGGCAGGAGCAATACCGTAGAGGTTGTCCATCGGCAACACCACCAGCGCATCGCTCTCGGCTTCGAGATGGGAGGCGATCTGACGCGCCTGGTCACAACGCTGTTTGCCTTCGAAGGCGAAGGGCAGCGTGGCAAAACAGAGGGTGTGGGCGCCGTTGTCGCGCAGTATCTTGAGGATGGCAGGGGTGGCGCCATTGCCGAAGCCGCCACCGAGTGCGGTCACAACGACGGCCAGACGCACGCCGGACAGCGCGGCCGTCACGGCATCGAGATCGTCACTGACGGCTGTACGCCCCTTGACACCGTCACCACCGGTGCTGTGCCCATCGTAACGCTGGGCACCGAGGATCATGCAGCGCATGTTGCTGATACTGCGGGCCGCCAGGGCATCGCTGTCGAAACCGACAGCCGGCAGGTTGGCGCCGAAGGAGCCTACCGCTACCGAGGCAAAGCGGCAGCCGCCACCGCCAACGCCGACGAGCATCATGTTGAAGGTCTCTCTTTTCATCGTTTGAAGATCCCCTGTAAGAACTCTTTAACCGGCCGCAAGATGCCGGTCTCCTGATAGGTGCGCAGTCCGTAGAGGACGAGGCCGGCGGCGGTGGCGTAGGTGGCGGAGTTTTCGTATTTGTCGAGGCCAGAGAGGTTGCAGGGGGTGCCGATCTGGCATTGGCAGCCGAAGATCGAGCTGCCCAGCTCCAGCAGACCGGGCATGGCAGCGCCGCCGCCGGTGAAGATGATACCGGCGCCGATATCCTGCAGCACGTCGGCCTTGGCGAGGGCATTGTGTACCAGTTTGAGCGTCTCGTCGAGACGGGCGTTGATCACCGTATGGAACGCCTTGAGGCTGATACTGCGCTCTTCGAAGCCGAGGTCCTGCGGAATGATGAGGCGTTTAAGGCCGATCTGACCACTCACCACCGCCGCGCCGTCGGAGCGCTTCAGCTCTTCAGCGCGCGCCATGGTGAGGTTGAAGGCGTGGACGAGATCGTTGGTGACGTGGTCGCCACCGACACCGAAGGAGCCGGCAGCCGCAATTACATTGTGGGCGTAGGCGAGGAAGCTGGTGGTCCCGCCACCGAGATCGATCACGACCACTCCGGCGCGCTTCTGCTGTGCCGAGAGGACCGCCAGAGCTACACAGAGCCCGCTGAAGACTACATCCTGCACGTTGAGTTCGGCGGCCTGCACCACCCGGCGCAGATTTTCGATCCGTGCCCGGAGGGCGTGGATAATCAGCATGTCGTGCGAGAGGAGCGTACCGTGCAACCCCTCCGGCTTGATGATGCCACTCTGTCCGTCGAGGGTGAAGGATTGCGGCATGGTGTGCATCACGGCCCGCTCCGGCGGCAGGCGCAGCGCCTTGGCAAACTCGGTCACCTCCTCCACATCTTCGTGCGAGACGATGCTGCCACGCGTCTGGATCGGCAGCGAACCGCGGTTGAGCTGCGCCTCGATATGGTTGCCGCTGACCGCCAGCAAGAGCGTGTTGATATCGACCTCCGCCTCGTTGGCGGCCTGCTCTACGGCGCGTTCGACACCGATACGCGCCTGGTTGACGTCGATCACCTCGCCCTTGCGTACGCCGGTGCTCTTGTAGACGCCGCGCCCGGTAATCTTGACGCGGCGGGCGTCGTCCATCTCGCCCACCAGCACCACCGTCTGGGTTGTGCCAATCTCAAGTGCCGCTATCGGAGGGGTAGCCATAGTAATTTCCAATCAATAATCAACGGGCGTAAACGCGTCCCTGGATGGTGGCATCCCAGAGACTGTACCTGACTCCCTGTTCCCGGTTCATGGAGTCGGCCAGACCCTCGAGCTGAGCCAGCAGACAGCGCTCGGCGCGGGCGCTGCGTTCACCGAAATAGTTCCAGGCCAGCTTGACGCTGCGCTGGTCCGACATCGTACAGGCGAGGTAGTCTTCATGTGAGACATCGACGTCGACCACCTGTAGCGGAAAGTCGTGGTGACGCAGGATGGCAAAGAGTTCTAGGGCCAGTTGCGTCATCCGGTCGACGGTGGCCCCCGGAATCAGCAGCGTGCTGTTATAGGCCGAGATACTCGGCAGCGATTCAAGACCGGCATAACGGACAAAGACCGTGCCGGTGGAGTCGACGGCAAAGGGGCGGCGGGCCAGCCGTGCCAACGGTTCACGCTCAATCACCTGCACCGAAATTTTGTTGGGCGGATAGCGTCTGATCTGCAGTGAGCGGATCGTGGCGGCATCGCGCAAAAACTCCTGCTGGCGACGTCCGATATCGATCTCAAAGAGCGGCATGCCCGGCTCCAGCCGCAGATACTCGCAGATAAGCTCGCGTGTGATGGTATCACCCGCCTCGACCTCAATCTCGTCTATCAGAAAACGACCGCTCTTCAGCAGATAGTAATCGAGCAGTTTGGCGCTGCCGCAAAGCGTTGCGGCCGTCACGACCAGACTGGCCAGCACAACCAGCAGACGGCGCTGGCCGGGACTCCAAATGGCATTGCCGGCACGCCGCCGCCGCAGGCGCCGTAAAAGGCTGGCCCGCCGCTTGGCTCTCTTGCGCAACTCATCTGACATCGCTCTCTGCCTGACTCCCGTTACTCTCCATCATGACGCGCCAGCTCCATAATGCGCGTACAGAGTGAAATAAAATCGATCCCGGCATGCGCTGCCGCCTTGGGCAGCAGGCTGGTTCTGGTAAAACCGGGGATGGTGTTCAACTCTAACACAAAGGGGGTGCCCTGTCTATCGATGCGGAAGTCGACCCGCCCCAGATGCCGCCCCTCCAGCGCTGCAAAGGTCTGCTGCGCCAGTTGTTGACAGGCGCTACAGATGGCACGATCGCTCTCCTGCTCCGGAAAGCTGTAGCTGGTATCGCCACCATACTTGGCCTCATAGTCGAACCAGGCGTGTGCCGGGCGAATCTCGATCACGGGCAGCGGCTGCTGCTCAACCACTCCGACCGTCATTTCGCGCCCCTCGATATAACGCTCTACCAGCACCTCAGCCTCGTGACGGCGCGCCTCGGCCAGTGCCGCCGCCCACTCGCTCTCGCTGAAAACCCGGGTAATACCGACGCTGGAACCACCACGCGGCGGCTTTACCACCAGCGGCAGCTCCAGCGGCAGCCCCACATCATCCGGCGCCAGCACCGCATATTCGGCCGTCGCGATGTTGTGGGCCTGCAGCCGTTTTTTAGTGGCGATCTTGTCCATCGCCAACCGACTCGCAACCGCCCCGGTGCCGGTGTAGGGAAGGCCGAGCCGGTCGAGGTCGGCCTGTACCCCACCCCCTTCGCCATAGCCGCCATGCAGCGCCAGAAAGATCGCCTCCGTCTTGGCGGGCAGCCCGCTGACAGCATCATGATCAAGCACTACAGGGGTGGCGCTGTAACCGGCGGCCAGCAGGGCCGTCGTGACAGCCTGACCCGATTGCAGCGAGACTTCGCGCTCCGCGGTGGTGCCTCCCATCAGAACGGCCACGTGGTGAAATTTTGCCATAACCTTACCTCGGGTATCAATTCGACGCCGTGCTGGCGTCGTACCAGATTCTGCATCTGTTTAATCAGGACAGTCACATCGGAGGCCGTCGCCCCCGCTTCGGCGATAACTACATTGGCGTGGGTTTCCAGAATGCGGGCACCGCCGACCCGCAACTCTTTGCCGCCGGCAACTTCAAGCAGACGCCCGGCGTAGTCGCCGGGGGGGTTGCGGAAGATCGAGCCGGCACTATGTTTGCCACCCACGTTGAGCCGTCTGCTGCCGTAGTTGAGCCGCTTCTCGCGCACCACTTCGGGTGTCGCCGGCTGCAACTCCAGCTCGGCCCGCAGAATGACCAGACCGGCCAACCCGGCTGCTTCACGATAGACAAAACCGGCCTCAGCACTGTCGAGTATCACCGCTGTGCCGTCGGGCCGCAGCGCTTCGATGCGTACGATGTGGTTGCCGATGAAGTCGCGATAGGCGCCGGCGTTGCCTGCCACCCAGCCGCCGAAGGTGCCGGGCACCCGCTCCATGAAGGCGATACCGTCGAGCCCCTGGTGCGTCAGGTAGTCGAGCAGCCGCGCACCACTGACGGCCGCGCCGATCATCACCCTGTCGGGGGCCGTCGGCCTAATGGCGGTATACTCCTCCCCCACCAGCGAGATCACGATACCACGGAAGCCGAGGTCGGAGACCAGGGTGTTGGAACCGCCTCCCATGATACGCAGCGGCAGACCGGCTTGATGGGCGAGCGCCAGAATGCGCGCCAGGGCGGCGTCATGATCGACGTGCAGCAGCCAGTCGACCCGCCCGCCGACGTGCAGCGTGGTCAGCTTGCCCAGCGCCGCGTTGCGCTCCAGATGGCGCGCTCCGGCCGCCAGCAGATGCGCCCCGAACTCCTCGGTCGCCGCAGGCTGGCGTTGCGGCAGACGCGTTGCCAGCATCTCGGCGGCCGTGACGACATCGCCGGCGCCGATCACCAGCAGCAGGTCGCCGGCGCGCAACTCCCGTTCAAGCCAGGCCACCCCGTTGGCAATCGAACCGGCCAGACGCGGCAGCGGCAGGTCGCGCCGGTAGGAGTGGCGCATCTCCTGGTAGAGGTCGATCGTGTCGCCACCCTCCAGCGGCGCTTCAGAGGCGGCATAGACCGGCAGCAGCAGCAGCTCATCGACACCGGCAAAGACGGTGGCAAAATCGCGGCGCAGCGCCAGGGTGCGTGAGTAACGGTGCGGCTGAAAGAGCACCAGCAGACGCGCCGCCACTTGCAACTGCGCCTGCTCCATCAGGGCGGCAATCTCATCGGGGTGGTGCGCATAGTCGGAGATGATTGTGATGCCGTCGCAACTGTAGAGCGCCTCGAAACGGCGGGCCGGCAATTCGTTCAGCCCCTCCAGGGCAGCGAAGGCGCGCTCGGGTGCGACCCCCAGGGCGATGGCCGCCGCCAGCGCTGCAGCAGCATTGCGCACGTTGTGGGTGCCGCAGAGCGGCAGCGTGGCAGAACCGAGGAGCTGGCCGTCAAAAGTGGCTGTGACATCGCTCGCTGTGGGGTGCAGTGCGTTAATCTGCAGCCGCAGGCGTGCGCCGGGGCCGATGCCGTAGCTGATGGCAGCAGAATGGCCGGCAGCAAGACGTGTAGCGCCACTGTCGTCGGCGCAGTAGATCAACGCCTCGCAGGTCTGGGCAATAACCCGGGCGAAACACTCCTCCAGTGCCGTAGCCGAGCCGAAGTGGTCGAGATGGTCGTGGCCCACGTTGGTTACGATCGTGACGGCGGGATGATACCATGCCAGCGTGCCGTCGCTCTCGTCGCCCTCTACCACGATCGGGGCATCGGGATTGTCGCCCTGATGGGCAACGTGCCCCATGGTGGGCGTCTCGCCGCCGATGCACCAGTCGGGGTCGAGGCCGAGCAGGCGTAGCAGATGGACGGTGAAGGAGGCCGTCGTGGTCTTGCCATGGGTACCGCAGACCACCACGCTGCGACGCCCCTCCAGGAGCTGCGCCAACACCTCGCCGCGCAGGGCTATGGGGATGCCCAGCTCTCCGGCACGTGCCACCTCGGGGTGGGTGGGCGGGATGGCAGCGCTCCGGATCAGGAGGTCGCAGGAGGCGTCAAGATGCTCTGGCGCATGCCCCGCCTGCACGTTGATGCCGTGTTGTCGCAACTTGGCCGAGATGGCCGCCGGTGCCTGCTGGTCACAACCGTCAACCTGCCAGCCACGAGCTGCCAGCAGCGTCGCCACACCGGAGAGCCCGACACCACAGATGCCCATGGCATGTGCCCGACCCTCTTGGGCAGAGAGGAGTCGCTGCAGCAGTTGGTAGTGAGTCTCTTTGGTCATCGTTAGGTACAACTCACTCTCCTGATAGCTTGCCTGTCAGATATATTTTTAAGGCTGCGGCGTTGTTGTGTACCTCGTCGTGGGCTCCATAGAGGAGGGTCACCAGACCGCTCCGGGCTGCCTCCAGCAACGGCTGCCATGCGGCGGGATTGGCATCGAGTTCGGCAAAGTAGCGCTGTTGAAACTCGCTCCACATCTCAGAGTCGTGGTTGAACCAGTGGCGTAACTCGTTGCTGGAAGCCAACTCCTTGTGCCAGCCGTCGAGTTGCAACGCCTCGCGTCGACAGCCGCGGAGCCAGAGGCGGTCGACGAGGTAGCGTCGTCCCTCCGCTGCCAGCGGTGGCGCATAGACACGACGTATCTGAATCGTCGCTGGGGTGGTACTGCTGGCTCTCTGCATCTCTCAGCCTCAACTCTCTGGCGGCTGCTCACTCGCCCGGAAGTAGCGGAGCAGGTGCAGGGTTCTCTTCGTGATGGTGGACCAGGTTTTCAAGCAGGTGGGGCAGCGCGGCGGGAATGGCGTCGCCACCAGCCACAATCAGCCCCTTGCCGTAGCGTCGCATGATCAGGTAGGGGAAGGGCGGCCGCTCGTTGCCATCGGGGGCCAGGGCCAGAATCTGCCAGCCGTCTTCGACTGTCGGGAAGTGGCCGTAACAGGGCGAATAGCCGCGCTGCAGTGAGTTGGCCAGATTGTAGGGTTCGGTGCCCCAGGTGCCGGGAGCCACATGGGTGGAGCGCCGCCCCGGCAACGGCACGCCCGACATGCTGACGGTACGCAGCTTGAGTGCGGGATCGTTGAAGTAGGTCTCAAGCGGTATTCTGAGGTAGGAGATGAAGAAGGCCACGGCACCGTTGCTGACGGCGGGGCGTAGCTGCTCCTGCCAGTAGTCGGCCGGCGGCTTGACAGGGCCGTTGGGGTGGCGGAACCAGTAGGCATCGGCGCTCTCGTGCGCCGCCTGCAACAGCGTCTGGGTCGAGACAATCGAGACCTCCCAACCGGCCTCCAGCAGCGACTGCTTGATTGCCGCACTGCGCCCCGCTTCGCGCTCGGGATAACCGGACCAGTAGAGCAGACGGCGGCCGGTGGCACGGCTGCGGTTGAAGTAGAGCATCGCCTCCTCTTGCGGCGGGAAGACCGCCGTCTCCTTCTCAATTTGACGGGAGAGGGCAATCTGCCAGCTCGTCTCAACCTCCGGTGTGCCACCCAGGGCCGTAAAGGGGATCGTCATCCAGGCCTGCCAGGCGTCAGCCTCCCTCGTGACCTCTACCTGCCACTCCGGCTGCCACTTCTCCTCCATCACACCGACCGTCGAAAGACGGGCCGAGCTGCGTGTGCCAGCGCCGTCGCTGCGCATGAAGTAGTGCTCACCACTGCTCCCCGGTATGATCTTGGCCTCCAGCCGGTCGGCTGTGGCCGCTGACCGCGCATTGCCGCAATGCCAACGTAGCAACAGCGCATCGTCGCTCCACGCCACCTGCACTGTAGTCGTCGGCACAGCGCCGCTGCTCAGGGCAACACTCTGGGCACGCAAATCGGTACGGTTTGTCGTACTGGTGAGGTGCGGTGCATTGATCAGCGGCAGACCGCCACTCTTGAGCTGTGCCAGATCGCTCCACTGTTTAAAGAGGGTCGCTTCACGCTCCAGAGCAGCCAGGGCACGCTCGCGCTCTCTTGTCGCCGGAGCCTCTGTCAGCAGGCTCTCCGCCCGCTGCAGCAGCTTTCCGCTGGCGGCCTGTTGCTTCTCCGTCATAAAGGTGTCGACCACGCTGATAGCATCACCGAGGATACCGGTATGGCGCGGCATGGCGCTCCAGGCCTGATCGAGACCGAGCAGATAGTCGCACATCGGTTGGGCCGCCGGGCCATAGACGGTGCGGCACCAGTCGGCCACCAGCTCGCTCATGTCGGCTTCAGGCTGCCACATCAATTGGGCATAGAGGTAGATTGGCAGGCGCTGCTGCCAGTTGCGTACTCTGGTGATCGGTCCGGTCCGCGGCGAGAGGGAGACTTCGGTCACCAGCAACACCTGCTTGCGCCGCCACCCCTCCTTAATGGCGTCGTCGATCAGCGAAAGAAAGGGGGTAAAGCGGCTGTTGCGCCGGAAGATATCAAACTCATAGCCATAATTGCCGATCGGAATGCCGCTCGCCTCCCACTCGGAGAAGGCCGCCAGCGTCTTGGCGTTGCGCGGGCAGTCGGGATGGCCAAAGGTATGCGTATTGCAGCGTCCATAGCTGGCGTACTCGACAAAGGCGGCATTGCGGATTTCACACTTGGGCAGCTCAATATAGCCCTGATAGGCAAGCGTGGCGAACTTGAGATGCGGGAACTCCTCCTTGAGTATATCGGTTACCCGGTTGAAGAAGGAGAACCAGGCAGTCGAGTAGTCCATCTTGGCGCACTCGGCGCAGCGGCAGTAGTCCTGGCTGTCGCTGGGATAGATGCTGAGAATCTCCAGATGCGGATTCTTGCGCACATGGGCGGCGAGATTTTCGGCCACCAGCTTGAGCACCTCAGGGTGGGTGAAGCAGATCGACGAGGCGTAGCGCTTGCCGTTGATTTCGGCGAAGTATTCAGGATGCTCCTCGAAATACTGACTGCCACGCAGATGGGCGTTGTGGCTCGAGTACATCGAATAGAAGCCGAGGCGCTGCTCGCTTTTTGGGGAGCTGTGGCGGTGGATATTGATAAAGTTGCGCGCCATCCAGATACGGAAGAGCTGGTGGTCGCGCCAATCGCCGCAGAGGTGAAAACCACGCCAGCGGTAACCGGGTTTATGGTGGATGTCGAGCTGCGGCACCTGCCAACTGCTGCGCGGCGGCATAAATTCGCCATCCTCGCCCGGCCAGAGCCAGCGCACCCCCAACTCGCGGTTGAGCAGTGTATAGACAGCATAAAGAGCGCCACGCGGCGTATTGCCAGCGAGATAGAGCGAGCCGTCAAGTGTCATCACGCTCACCTCCTCCACCTCACCGGCCTGCAGCTTGAGCTCTGCCGCCCGGGCGGCGATGGCCGGATGTGTGAGATCGCCGACAATTACGGCCTTGGTGGCAGGTGCCTCCCCGCCCACCTCCACCGGCAGGGCGACATTGCCGATCTTCTGTAGCGCATTGGTCAGCTCCTCGACACCGTAGCGGACAGCTGGATGCGCCTCGGCAACCATATGGAGACGCCACTCGGTAGCGCCATCCTTGAAGAGATAGGGTGCTGCCACAGCCTGCACTGTCAAGAGTGTGACGCTCAAAAGAGAGAGTGCCGGCAGCAGTTTGCTCCCCCTCTTGAGTGACTTGGAGTGGCAGCGGTTTGCGTATGGTTTCAGAGTAAATTTCATGCCGCCAGTCTATTATGTACTGCCTCACTCTGCAAGGATTTAATGGCAGCGCCAGCCACGAAACCGCTGCCCCCCCCACTATCCAGTATCAGCAGTGGCGTTCACGCCACCCCGCACGGCCATCCCGCTATCCGTACCCTCACGGCACGCCGTGAAGTACTCCCCCCGCCCCCATCCGATACTCAATTGTAGCACTATTGCTTGGTCTGCTCGCGCCCCAGCGCGGCGTCCTTGCCTCTCTCCCCGCGAGCGCTGATCGCATTCTCTGCCACTCTATATGCGCCCCCTTACGCTTGCGGCTCGGCACAGCCCCGCCCTTGTCTAAGGTTTAACGTAGATGCCCAGCGTGCAGGCGATAGAGCGTTCGCCGTTATCTTTGTGCCGATTGAGCTTGTGCAGGTTGGGGGTCGAGCGCGATTTGGGGTCCTGATTGGCGGGGTCAGGCTCGGGATCCCAGCAAAAGAGGGTGGTAGAACCGCCACCGTCCATATTCATCCCCGAAGCGGCCCCAAAATAATGTAGCCATTCGCCCACCTCATAGGTGTTGGCGCCCATGCTGTAACCCGGCTGACGTCCATCAACCACGAAGAGGTAGAGGTAGCGGTGGTCGTGCGAGAGGCCATAGCCGGTACGCGGCGCCAGTGCCTCAGGATTATTGCGCGCCATAACCACACCGTTGGTCAGCACCATGCCGAAACCTGTCACAGCCGTCTGGATATTGGTCAACGGCTCATCGACATCAAATTTACGGAAGGCGACACGGCGGTCGCGGTAGACGACAAAGGCAGGCGAGTCGTTGACGGGTGCCACCAACTCCCCCTCAGAGATGATCAGACCGGTGTGATCGGCATGTTTGTGGTTCCATGGAGCCTCAAAGGGGCTCCATGGGTTACTGTTGACCGCAATGCGCATATCGAGTCCCTTGCCGCCTTCAGCCACTGGCCGGCGCGCCTCCAGCATGAAGGCACGCGCCGTCTGGCGTCGTGTGCGGATGACGAGTGGCCGGTTTGTGTAGTCGAGCATCGGCTCTCCCCACTGCGCAGCGCGTCCGGTAACGTGAAAGTGGAGTGTCGGGTCGCTCAGGTCAACCCTGACACAACTCCCCTTCATCAGGCGCGGTTCTGTGACGGCAAAAGACGTACGTTGGATTGCGGGGTGAATCGAAATCGCCTGCGACCAGTCGAAGCGTGCAGCACCGAAGCTCATGCCGCTTCGAGCCGCCACCGCCGGTTTGGCCGTGGCTGGCGCAGCCACCAGAGACGCAGGCACACCGCCACTCCCCAACCAGACCATCAACGTACCAAACAACCAAATTCTTCTATTCACTCTTTTCTCCTTCTCCTGACGACGAATCCCATTGTGGCAAAATTAATTGGGTTTGTAAATATTCAACCTCCGTTTACGTCACCATAACCAGGGACAGGCCCTATTAGCACTGCTACATCATTAGGGACAGACCCTATATACTTTCACGCTATCAATAAGGCCAATTGCGAGCAAAATGGGGAGATTTGCAAGCCTGCAACAGGCTCTACTTCATAAAGCTGCGCCTAATCTGCCGGTCAATGCGTTTTCACGACGGTACCGACCATGCCAAAACGGCACATCAAACACTGA
>CAZRGQ010000035.1:0-21256 GCA_964599645.1 uncultured Lentisphaerales bacterium
GGGCGCTGCTTCTGCATCGCCGCAGTTGTGCAGAAGCACAACCCTCCAGTGTGAGCTGTAAGTGGCGTGTGGAGGGCGATGCTTCTGCATCGCCGTGGTTGTGCAGAAGCACAACCCTCCAGTGTGAGCTGTAAGTGCTCTGCCTGCGGACCCCATGACGCCATGACCCCATGACGCCCGCCGACTGGCTGACCTTATGACGTCGGGGGGCATGGCGTCGCAGGTCGCGAGTCAAATAATCGGCAGTATTTATATCGCGCCCTCCTGCGCAGCAGGGGCAATTTTGCATGGCTAGCTGCCGAATCTGTGTTTAAAGGCAAAAGGCTTTAACAGTAGAGGGCGACTCTATGACGCCCGATGCCGCCAATGAAATCAGGGGTTGGAAGAGTGCGGGTTTTGCAGGATCTCCAGGCGTAGCGAGTCGAGGTAGGAGTTATAGATTTTAAAGTAGCCTTCGGTGGTTTCGGGAGGCAGGGTAAACTCCAGCTCATCCGACTTCGGCATGGAGATGATCTTGATGTTTTTTCCCTCTGACAGCAGATAGAGATTGGCCGCCCGGTAGCCGCCATAGGCGGTGCGCTGAAGCGTGGCACGGTAAGTCCGGGCGGGATCGAGCGGAAAGCGGGCCGTCTCACTGCCGTAGGCGGTATCAAAACAGCGTCGACCAGCGATGGTACGGAAACCGGAACCTGAAATCAGATGTCCCCAACCGGCGAGGGAGTCTTCAGCCAGAGCAAAGTCGCCATTCAGGTTAATGGCCCCTTGGGTGTCGTAAGGTTCGAGTCGGAGGTTGCGCACCTCCAGCTCAAGCGGCAACTGTGGTGGCAGGAACTTGATCCGGGCCTGCGTGGCTCCCGGTGCCGCCCGGATCAGATCGTGGTAGGTACGCCACCCGGAACTGAAGATCGTCATGTGCGGGAACTGCTGTGAGGCGACCACGCTGTTGGTGGCCGAGAGCTGCTCACTCTGCCAGCGCCAGAAGAGGGCCGGACGCCGGAGCCGCATCTGATGGGTACGGGGATTGTTCTCAAGCAGAGGTCTCCCCTGGGCACGGGCTTCGAAGGTGAGCAGATAGCAGTTGCCCGCTGCAAGCGGCTTTTCGGTGAAGAGGAAGTCGCTCAAGTTGGCGGTGGGCGGTGGCTGCTTGGTGACGGGGCGTGGTGCGTCGTTGTCGCTCTGCGGCAGGGGAACCGCACCATCCAGTTCGTAGCGGGCGTAGTTGGCAGTCATCAGGAGCGGGAAGGAGGGGTGGCGCTCGTTCTGATTGCGCAGGTAGCTCTCAACCCCGGCGCTATTGACCCGCATCAGCAGGGCGTAAAACCGTTCGCGGCTCTCAAGCAGCAGCTCGTCGAGCGGAATGCGGCCAACCGCCCCCCAGCCCTCTTTGAGCTCCAGCAGCTCGACTTCCCAACCTGAAGCGTAACGATGATCCCAGTTGTCGAGATCAGAGATACCACCGTCGGCGCCAAGCGCAAAGATCGGACCGCCGTAGAGTCTGTTTTTACTGCGAAAGAGCAGCTCGACCCGATCACCCATCGGGTAAGAGTCGTCCGCCTGTCCGCTGAACGCGGGGGTGCCATCGGTGGCAATTCTGAAGTAGAGGTGGCTCTGGTCGTAGAGCAGACGCACCTCCGTGCGGTTGGTGGCGAGGTTGTCGGGATAGTTGAAGTTGAATGGGTCGCGGAACTCATCTGCCGCCAGGGCCCGGTTCCAGAAGGGTGAGTGGGCATCGCGCCACTCATTGGTGATCTCATCGACGCGTGGCACACGCAGGCGTCCCAGTGAGGCGCCCATCTGGTCGAAGGCTGCCAGCTTGCGTTCGAGATGGCGTCTGGCAGCAGGGTGGTCGACCTTGGCCAGTGCCGTTGCCAGCAGTTGGCGCAACTCTTTTTCGTGCCCCGGCTGGATGATAAAGGCGTCGAAACTGCGTCCGGCCGAAGTGTGGCAGTTGACAAAAGTGTCGTTGTCACGGTTGAACCACTCGCGGCCAAAAATCTCGTACCACCGCTCCAGCTCCGGCGCGGCCGTGCCGTAGAGGCGTTTGATAAAGTCACGACGCAGGGCGCCGACCGACTGGAAGGGATCCCACATCAGTCGGGCGACCAGCCAGTGGTCCATGGCATTCATATCCCACATCATCCCGTTGCTGCCGAACGATTCGATGCTTTTGCGATCGTTATCGGGCTGGGTTTGCGAGTTGAAAATGCCGCTGCCATTGCCGACCGCCACAATCTGCTGCATGTTGGTGGCTGCCGCCTCGGCGAACATGGCGGGAATGGCGGTAAAGAAGTATTCGTAGGCGCCCATGCCCCCGGGAAAGCCATCGAGCCACTGTTGATAGCGTGCGGCCCACGACTCCGGCGCATAGAGCGCCGGCTTGGTCTGCTCCGAGAGCGGGAAGCGCATATTGCTGGTGTCGTAGGCGGCAAAACGCGTCTTGATGTTTTTATGCGGTGTGAAACCGGGCCAGGCGGCGGTGTAGATATAGGCCAGCACAAAGCAGTCGAGTCCCGGCCGGAACTCATCAAGCGCCGCCGCCAGACGGCTCGCCTCCATAAAGGTGCGGGAGGAGCGGAACCAGGGGTCCTTGATGGGATCGAGCGATTGAGCCACCGCCATCTCGCCATTGGGCAGTTGAAACGGCGCCATACAGGCGTCGCACTCGCAGCAGGACCAGGAGTCGGAGTAGATGTAGTCGAAGAAGTCGAGCTCTTCAGGTCCGTTGGCGATTCTGTGCCGCGCCTCGGCGATCGTCGCCGGCATCAGGTCGGGAGCCGAGAAGCAGGGTTGGCCCCAGTTGGAGACTACCCGCTTGCCGTTGATCACGGCATAGAACTCCTCCCGCTCCGGGAGTTGTGCCAGCGGCAGCTCCTTCCAGTTGCCCCCGACGCCCCCATGTTGCCCCAGCTCTTTGCAGCGGTAGTCACGCGGGGTGAAGTTGCCATCGCGCACGTAGTATTTGGCGCCGCTGCCGTTGCGCAACTGCCAGAGGAAGGTGTCGCAGTAGTCGTTGCCGCCGGGGCCGCCCCAGTGGCGGTAGTTGAAGGCCGGTTTGCAGAGCAGTTCACCACCATCAAAGCGCAGCTCGCTTCGGGGTGTAAAGCGGGTGCCGTAACGGCGATCAGGGCGGTACCAGATGATGTCGCTGTTGAGCTCCAGCAGCCGGAAGGCCCCGTAGAGCGTACCACGTGAAGTGGCGCCGAAGAGGTAGGTATGGTCGCCATGTTGCCGGATGGCGAAACCATCACTGCCCGCCAGTTGCCTCAGCTCGCGCTTGAAACGCTGCGCCCAGTGACGCCCGACAAAGAGCTGTGGCCCCCCGCTGCGGGATGGCTGGCTGACGAGCGGCAGGGCTTTGCCGGTAATCAATTTAACGTGACGCACGATCTCGGTCGCCGCCAGACGCTCACGCAGATCGCACTCCGCCGCCAAAACCACTTCGCCCCGGTGGTGCTCCGGCGTCTGCTCCGGGAACGGTAGTGTTACAGCGGGATCGTACTCCAGATAGAGCGCACGCTCATCTGTCGTATACATCTGAAAGATACGGAACCAGCACGCCTCGGGAGCGCGCCAGGAGGCGTTGTTGGTCTCGCAGAGGTTGTAGTCGGCATCGTACCAGAGCTGACTGGTAATATGGTGGCTTCCATGTCGCAGGGTGGTGGCATTGCTGACTACCAGTTTCCAGCAGGCGGGAATATAACCGCTGACGGCGTAGCCGCCCGGCTCGACCATGGCACCAGCTCCCTCGTAGTGGCGACGCGGTTTGCTGACCTCACGCCAGAAGGAGTTGTCAACCGCGATACGCCCCCCTGCAGGCAAGACCAGCGGTATTAAATCGGCCGTCGCCGCAACGGCCTCATGTGGCGCAAAGACCACTGTGCTGCCACGTTGATTGTGCCCGAAATAGAGACGGCGTCCCTCACGGTCGAGAAAATCGACCCCGCGTGCCGGTCTGGCTACGCTGTAGGCGGCCAACGGCTCCACCTGACGACCCGCGCTGACGACATCGGCTCCGGCGCTCGGCAAACAAGCCAACCAGAGTCCGCCAGCCAGCGCCAGCCGCAAAGCGAACCTTTCACATAGCTCGCCGCAAGAGATGCCAATATTGGATACCATAGCTCTTCCTCAGCAGTTGAAGATGTTGAGTGTTACAAACCTCAATGGCTTAAGCCACTTTGGTGGTGCAACTTATGTGCCAATGCTTGACAATCTGTCGCCGGCGCTACTAATATGGCGTCTCACAGCAGTTGCATGGCGTCGCTTGGGTTGATGTTTTGTGCTGTTGCGGAACATGGCACGAAAGAGATGTTAACGGCTTGAAAGAGATCACTCCACCACTGCTGGAGGTGCGCAACCTGCGTACCTGGTATCCGGTCAAACGCGGCGTGCTGGCGCGTACCGTCGGTATGGTGAAGGCGGTGGATGACGTCAGCTTTACGTTGCGGGCTGGTGAAGTGCTGGGCGTGGTGGGGGAGTCGGGCTGCGGCAAGACAACGCTGGCGCGGACGATTCTGCGGCTGGAGGAGCCGCAGGGCGGCACGGTAACGGTGGCAGGGGTGGATGTGGCGACGCTGCGGGGAGAGTCGCTCAAGGCCTACCGGCGCATGGTGCAGGTGGTCTTTCAGGATCCCTTTGCCTCGCTCAATCCGCGGCACACCGTGTTGGAGCTGCTGACCGAGGGGGCTTTAGCACACAAGATCGTGGACCAGTCCGGACGCGAGGCGCTGGCGCGGCGTCTGCTGGAGGATGTCGGTATGGCACCCGAGGTGCTCAACCGCTACCCGCACGCCTTCTCGGGGGGGCAACGGCAGCGATTGGCAATTGCACGGGCGCTGGCGTTGGACCCCAAGCTGCTGATCTGCGATGAGGCGGTGAGCGCCCTCGACCTCTCGGTGCGGGCGCAGATTTTAAATCTGCTGGCGGAGCTGCGTGAGCGCCGCCGTCTGGCATACCTCTTTATCACCCATGACCTCGGGGTAGTACAACATCTGGCTGATCGCGTTATGGTAATGCAACGCGGAGTGGTGGTTGAGGAGGGGCCGTGTGACGAAGTTATGAGCCGTCCGTCGCACCCCTATACACGCGAGTTGCTGGCGGCAATCCCACAGGTAGGCGTGGCAGCAGGAGCATAGCCAGAGGCGCATGCGTCTGATTTCAGCCAGAGTTGCCACATACCTGCGCCACTCCTGTCTTGAGGGACCGGGAGGCTGGCGCAGGCTCATGCCGATCGTCATCCCGATGGTGATCTCGCAGATATTCGACACGATGATGACCTTTGTCGACCGTCTCTTCCTCTCATACGTCTCACCACTGGCGATGGCTGCGGCCATGTCCGGTGGCTTGACGGCCTTTCTCTGCGGCTATATCGCCTTCGGTCTGATCTCTTACTGCAGCACCCTTGTGGCGCATCGTTATGGCGCCGGCCGGCAGAGTGAATGTCCGCGTGTGGTGGCGCAGGGAGTCTGGATTGCACTGGCAGCCTATCCACTGGTGTTGCTGGTCGGCGGTATGGTGGGCCACTCCTTTGCCTTGATCGGGCATACGCCCGACCAGATCGCCCTCGAAAGCACCTACTTTCGCATTATGATAGCCGCCTCGATCATCGGGCTGCTCAGGGCGGCATTTATCGGGTTTTTCGCGGGCATCGGCCAGACGCGCATTATCATGGTGGGCAACGCTGTGGCTTTGGTGGTCAATGTTGTGGCCAACTACGCCCTGATCTTCGGCAAGTGGGGCTTGCCACGGCTGGAGGTGGCCGGCGCTGCGCTCGGAACCGTCCTGGCCAGCGGCGTGATGCTGCTCCTCATGGCCGCGGCCTTTCTGCTGCAGGCTTATCAGCGGCCCTTCCGCAGTCGCAAGATGTGGCGTCCCGATCTGGCGATCTGCCGCCAACTGTTGCGCTATGGTTTGCCGAGCAGTCTCGACGGCTTTGCCGGGATCAGTGGCTTTGCGGCCGTAGTGATGATGCTACATGCCATGGGTGAAGAGGTGGCGGCCGCGGTGACGATGTTCTACAACTGGGAGTTGCTCTCCTTCTTCCCGCTACTCGGTCTGCAGAGCGGTGTCGCCACCGTAGTGGGCCAGAACATGGGGGCCCGCTGTCTGGCAGGAGCACGTCAGGCGGTACGCGCCGGTCTCGCCCTGATGATGCTCTACACGTCTCTGCTGGCGCTGCTCTTTGTCTTCCTGCCGCGCACCCTGCTGCTGCCCTTTGCCCAGTCGGCGACACCGGCCATCATCGAGCTGGCCGTGCCGATGCTGCAACTGGCGGCGCTCTACCTGATCTTTGACGGCGCTTCACTCGTGATCTCAGGAGCGCTGCGCGGTGCCGGCGACACCCTCTGGACGATGGTCATCGGTATCCTCTTCCACCTCCTCCTCGCCGGTGTCTGCTGGTTTGCCATCTACATCTGCAAGGCGGCTCCGATCAATGTCTGGAAGCTGATCTGCGGCACAATTCTGCTCGGCGCCGTCGCCTACGGTTGGCGTTATCGAAATGGCGCCTGGCAGCAGCTAAATCTGGAGGGTAGTCATGCCTGAACATCACCTTAAGCCGGGCCGCAACTGGTACAGCATCGTCTGCGCCGCCGTTGTGGCGGCGCTCCTGGCGGCAGCTTATAGCGCCCTGTGGCAGGCCTCGCTGGGACGCTACAGCACCCGGGCGGCTCTCCTGGCCGCTTTGCTGGCCGCAGCAGGCACCATTCTGGTGTCACGGCGTTGGCGCACAGCAGGCAGAAGCGTCGCCGATTTGACAGCGGGAGCAGTCGTGCTGTCAATCGCCTGCGGCTCGCTGCTACTGACACTGCCACCCAGCGAGATGCTGCTGGGTGGTTGGGATCCGGGCGTCTACCTCCACACGGCAGCCGCAATTGCCAAAGGCAAGTCGCTCTGGATTGCGGCTCCCGACATCTATGCGCTGCCGGAGGCGGTGAGTCGTGATCTGACACGTCTCTACGCCGGCTGGAAACATCCCTTTCCCGGAATCTTCCCCTGGCCCGAGGGGCATCTGCTGCCACAATTCATGCACCTCTATCCCGCCCTGATGGCCGTGGGCTATGGCGTGGCGGGTATATGGGGCGCGTTGCTGGTGAACCCGCTGCTGAATATCTGTGCCATCGTGGCCATCTACTGGCTGGCGGCCAGAGTGGTGGGGCGTTGGTGGGGCGT
This sequence comes from uncultured Lentisphaerales bacterium, assembly GCA_964599645.1. Lineage (GTDB taxonomy): Bacteria > Verrucomicrobiota > Kiritimatiellia > RFP12 > JAAYLN01 > JAAYLN01. The sequence goes on from CAZRGQ010000035.1 coordinate 7,168, forward strand.
GCTGGCGGCTCTGCTGCTGGCGCTCAATCCGGCGCAAATCTGGCAGGCAACCTTCTCGACCTCAGAGCTGCTGGCCCAGGTGGTGCTGCTGGTGAGTCTGGTGGCGGCCATCGAGTTTTGCAAGGCAGGCCCGACTGCCGGCTGGGGGGCGCTGACCGGAGTGTTGTTCGGCCTCGCCTTTCTGGTGCGCTACGACGCCATCCTGACGCTGGTGCCGCTGATACCGCTGCTGCTCCTGACCAAATCTGCGGCTGCGGAAGCGGCGCAGCCGGGGTGTGGCGTCGACCGCAAAAGCAGCCAGGCCTTCGGGATGGCACTACTGCTCCTCGGACTGCATGGCTGGTTGTACCTGACGCGGGTGGCGCCCTGTTATCGTCCCCTGCCGGGGCTGGTCTTTCCGCTGTTGCGGTTGGCACTGTTTTTGAGCCTCTTGCTGCTGCTGGCCCTGCAGTTCAAGGCTGTGCAGCGGCTGGTGGCGCGGATGGTGCAGCGTGACAAGTGGTGGCGGCTGGCGCTGCTATTGGTCTGGCTGGCGCTCCTGCTCTTTGTGGCCTATCTCCGGCCGCGCCTGACGGTCGAGGGACGTGTGGCGGCGCTGACAGGGCGACTGCTGGCAGGCCGGGCTCCACAGGGAGTATACGATTTTCTGGCCGGACCCGAGGCGCTCAACATCCGCTATTTGACGGCCATCTTCGGCCACTGGGGCGTGGCCCTCGCGGCTGCAGGAGTAGCGTTGCTGATCTGGACGACGCGGGTGCCCGGGGTGTTGGCCTGGCTGACGGCTGCCATCTTGACGACCGCCGTGCTCCTGACTGACTCCTTCTGCGATCACTTTATGATGTGGATGAGCCGGCGCTTTGTCCCGGTTGTGATCCCGCTCTTCACGATCGGTATTGTGGTGGCGGTGCGTGGTCTCTATCAGGCGCTGGCGGCTATGCGCCGCCGCTACCTCCCGCTGCTGGCGCTTTTGCTGCTGCTGCCTCATTTCGTCTATCTGCTTCCAAGAAGCCGCATCGTGGCGACCACTCGTGACTGGCCCGGTTTGACCGTCTGGTACGATGAACTCTCCTCTCACATCCCGGCCGACGCCCTGCTCTTCTCCGACCAGTCAGGCTTCGCGGCACCGCTGCGCTTCATCTACGGCTTTGAGGCGTATGAGATTTACGGCAAGCAGAGTTGTGCCGCTTTTGCGTTGAAACACCATGACTTTCTGGCCGCTACAGGGCGTCCGGCCCTCTTTCTGAGCGCCGGTCCGGCCGTGACAGAGGCGACCTCACAACTGGCGCTGCCACTGACCAGCTCTACTCTTGACCGGCGTCCGCATACGATTCCGGGGAGTCTGCGCAAAAGGGGTGGCGCTTTTGTGCTCTATAGAGTAGACTACCAACTTGAGCCCAGTGGTGCCTCCGATGCGGGTGCGCCCTAACAAGAGCATAACCAACGAAAGGCATGGCAAGATGAAGAGTGGCGTATCGGTAGTAATTCCGTGTTTGAACGAAGAAGACTCCGTCGCCGATGTTGTCAAGGCTGCCAAGGCCGGCTTTGCCAAACTCAAGGTGCCGGGCGAGGTAATCGTCGTCGACAACGCCTCCAGCGACAGATCGGCCGAGCGGGCTGCCGCCGCCGGTGCACGGGTGGTTCTGGAGAAGCGCCGCGGCTACGGTGCCGCAATCCGGCGCGGTTTTGCCTCGGCTGAATATAGCGTACTGGTGATGGCCGATGCCGATATGTCGTACGATCTCACCAAGCTCGACGAGATGGTCAAGCCGATCCTCGACAACGAGATCGATTTTATGATCGGTAACCGGCTCGACGGAGTGCAGGAGGGGGCGATGCCGAAGTTGCACCAGCATCTGGGCACGCCGCTGCTGACCTTCCTCCTGCGCATCCTCTATGGCTGCAAAAATATCAAGGACAGCCAGTGCGGTATGCGTGCCGTGCGCCGCACGGCCTATGAGGGGCTCGGCTGCGTCACCACCGGCATGGAGTTTGCCAGCGAGATGATCGTCAAGGCGATTCAGGGCGGACTGCGCATCAGGCAGCACGATATCGAGTATCACTGCCGCGCCGGCGTCTCCAAGTTGCGCCCGCTGCAGGATGGATGGCGTCATATCCGCTTTATCCTCCTCTATGTGCCGAGCCATGTAATTCTGACGTTACCGCTGCTTATCTGGCTGCTCTCCTTTACCGCCGTGGCGATGTTGTTGTGGGGGCCGGTCAAGATCGGACCCAAGCAGTTCGACATGCACAGCATGGTGCTGGCCACCTTCATCAACATCGTCAGTATCCAGGTGATCAGCGGCGGCATGCTCTCACGCATCTACGCCCACCTGAGCGGTTTCCGCAGTGATGCCCTGATCGTCTGGTTCTACCGGCGCTTCCGCTTCAAGAGCGGCAGCAACCTCAGTCTGCTGCTGCTGGTGGCCGGTGTGCTCTGGATGTTGTGGGGCGCCTCGGCCTGGCTGCGCCTGGAACGCGCCGGCGACGACGCCCTGCGCCAGCTCCTCTTCGGCGTCTGCTGCGCCATCAACGGTCTGCAAATCTGGGGCACCAGCTACATGACCAGCATTATGGCGCTGCCGCACGACAGCAACCCTGCAGGCGAGTAGCACGAGAGCTGAATCATGGCTGCCACGCCGCACCACACCCGGGTTTCGGTGGTTATCCCGACGCTCAATGCGATGGGCTACCTGCCCGCCATGGTCGCCGTCCTGCGCGCACAGCAGCCGCAGCCGCCGCTTGAGATCATCGCGGTTGACTCCAACTCCAGTGATGGCACTGCCGAGTGGGTGGCGCAGCAGGGGGGCGAGTTGCGGCTGATACCGATCAAACACTTCACACATGGCGGCTCACGCAACCGCGGGGCCGAGGCCGCCAGCGGCGAGATCGTCGCCTTCCTGAGCCAGGATGCCCTGCCGCGGGATGCCGATTGGCTGGCGGAGTTGGTCAAGCCCTTCGAAGAGACGCAAGTGGCTGCCACCTTTGCACGGCAGCAGCCGCGCCCGGAGGCCAACCCGATGGAGCGCTTCTTTCTCAACACCCACTTCCCGGCTGTCAGCCGCCGCTTCGCACCACGCAACGATGGAGCGCCCCTCGCCTTCCAGCGCGACCTCTTCCTTTCGAACGTCAGCTCGGCTGTGCGGCGTGAGACTCTGCTGGTGCACCCTTTTGACGAAACAATCCTCATGAGTGAGGATCAGCAATTGGCGCGTGATCTACTGCAGGCCGGCTATACCGTGGCCTACTGTGCCGACTCCGTCGTCATCCATTCGCACAACTACACCTTCCGCCAGGCGCTGGGACGCTACTTCGACAGCGTCTACTCCCTGCAGCAGATTTTTGCCGGCCACAAGGTCGGCAACAGCATCCGCATGGGGACAGGCTATCTGCGACGTGAGGTGGCGCATATGGTGCGGCGCCACCCCCTCTGGCTGCCCCGTTATGCCAGTTTCGTGCTGGCCAAGAGCTGCGGCACCCTGTTGGGGCATCTGGCGCCCCGCCTGCCGCGCCGGGCGGTACGCTACTTCTCGATGCACAAAGCCTACTGGGATGTGCAGCAAAGATAAGGAACCAAGATGACACGACTCGATCCCCTGACGATGAAAGATTGGCAAATCGCTGCGGCAGCCGAGGCTGAAATGCAGCCGATAGCGGAGGTGGCGGCGGCGCTCGGCTTGCAGCCGTCAGAGGTGATGCCCTACGGTCACTACGTTGCCAAGATCAACCATCTGCAGGTATTGGAACGGCTGGCAGCACGTCCCGACGGCAAATATATCGATGTCACCGCCATTACACCGACACCGCTGGGCGAGGGCAAGACGACCACCACCGTCGGTCTGGTCGACGGCCTGGCCCGGCTCGGCAAACGCGTTACAGGGGCGATACGCCAACCTTCAGCGGGACCGGTCTTCAACATCAAGGGGGGCGCCGCCGGCGGCGGTCTGGCGCAGTGCATTCCACTGACGGAGTTCAACCTCGGCCTGACCGGCGACTTCGACGCGATTACCAATGCCAACAACCTCTGCATGGTCGCCTTGACGAGCCGCATGCAGCATGAGTTCAACTACGACGACGAGACGCTGGCACGGCGCAACCTCAAGCGGCTCTCGATCGATCCCAACCGGGTGGTCATGAACTGGGTAATCGATCTGTCGGCACAGGCGCTGCGCAACATCATCATCGGCATCGGCGACAAGATGGACGGCTTCATGATGCGCAGCGGCTTTGCCATTACCGTCTCCTCCGAGATCATGGCGATTCTGGCGGTGGCGCGTGACATCGCCGACCTGCGCGAGCGGATGGCGCGTATCGTGGTGGCCTACAGCAAGAGCGGCACCCCGATTACCGCTGGTGATCTCGAAGTAGCAGGGGCGATGACGGCGATTCTGCACAAGGCGATCTACCCCAACCTGTTGCAGACGATTGAGGGCAACCCCGTTCTGGTACACGCCGGCCCCTTTGCCAATATCGCTCTGGGACAATCTTCGATCGTAGCCGATCGGCTCGCCTTGAAGCTGGGCGACTACCATGTGACCGAGAGCGGCTTCGGCGCCGACATCGGCTTTGAGAAGTTCTGGAATCTGAAGTGCCGCATGTCGGGCTTGACGCCCCATGCCGCCGTGATCGTGGCGACGGTCCGCGCCCTCAAGATGCATGGCGGCGGTCCGGCCACCGCACCCGGCAAACCGCTCGACCGCGCCTATACCGAGCGTCACCCCGAGCTGGTCGAAGCAGGCATCGAGAATCTGCTGGCGCATATCGAGATCGTGCGCAAGAGCGGCATTGCGCCGGTCGTCTGCCTCAACCACTTTGCCACCGACCACGAGGATGAGGTGTCACTGGTGCGGCGGGCGGTGGAGGCGGCGGGGGCGCGCATGGCGGTAAGCCGCCACTGGGCTGCCGGCGGCGCCGGAGCGCTCGAACTGGCTGAGGCGGTAGTTGAGGCGTGTGCAGAGCCGACCAACTTTAAGCCGCTCTACAGTTGGGAGCTGCCACTGGCCGAACGTATCGAGATGATCGCACGTGAGGTCTACGGCGCAGACGGTGTGAGCTTCGCACCGGCAGCCAAGGCCAAACTGGCCGAACTGGCCGCCGATCCGGCCGCGCTTGAGCTGGGGGTCTGCATGGTGAAGAGCCACCTGAGCATCTCGCACGACCCGGCTCTCAAGGGACGCCCGCGCGGCTGGACATTGCCGGTGCGCGACATCCTGCTCTATCGCGGCGCCGGGCTGGTAGTACCGGTAGCGGGCGATATCAAGCTGCTGCCCGGCACAGCCTCTGACCCCGCCTACCGCCGGATCGATATCGACCCCGACAGCGGGCGGGTGACAGGGCTCTTTTAAGCTCTACGCCGGCCGCCTACTCGAGAGGGCTGAAATCCTCTTTGGCCACGCCGCACTCGGGGCAGGTCCAGTCGTCGGGAATATCCTCAAAGGCGGTGCCGGGGGCTACGCCGCCATCGGGATCGCCCTCTTCAGGGTCATAAACGTAACCGCAGACATTGCAGATGTACTTTTGCATGGTGTGTTCCTTTGGTTTGGTGTGTTAAGCGCGGGGGCTCAACCTTGATGCCCGCCGACGTAGCCCATCTGGCGCAAGAGCCAGAAGTTCTCCATCCAGTTCTTCTCGACCTTGATCCAGATGTCGAGTTTAACAGAAACCGAGAATTGACGCGAGATTTCCGATGCGGCCAGCTCACGCACCTTGCGTAACGTGCGTCCCTTGGGGCCGAGCACGATCGGCTTCTGCGAGGGACGGTTGATAAAGAGCGTCGCCGCGACACGCCACTCCTGAGAGTCGTCGTTAAAGCTGTCGATCCTGACGCCCAGCTCGTGGGGCAGCTCGTCACGCAGGAGGGGCAGGTACTGCTCGCGGATGATATCGGCCATTACAAGGCGGCGCGGGTAGTCGCTGATCATGTCGCGGCCGAAGGGGCGCTCGCCCGGCTCGGCCAGTTTGAAGAGGGTAGAGAGGAGGGGACGCAAGCCGCGTCCGGTCGTGGCCGAGATGGTAAACCAGGAGAGCTGACGCTCCACACCCCGCTCTTGCTGAATGGCGGCCCAGAGCTTTCTGAAGTCGGCCTCATGCGAAGTGGTAAGGTCGCACTTGTTGAGCAGGAAGTGGGTCGGCTGCTCTGCTGTGAGAAGGCGGCGCATCCAGCCCTCATCCTCCAGCTCCGGCGGTTTGGAGCCATCGAGCAGCAACAGCAGGATATCGACGTTGGCAGCCGCCTGGCGCGCCATGCGGTTGAGCAGCTTGCCGAGGTGGCCTTCGGCCTTGTGGAGCCCGGGGGTATCTACCAGCACCAGTTGACCGCGCTGCTCATCGAGAATGCCGCGGATCGTGTTGCGCGTGGTCTGGACCACCGGCGAGACGATCGAGACCGGCTCGCCGACGAGGGTATTGAGGAGCGTCGATTTGCCGCTATTGGTGCGGCCGACAAGGCCAACAACGGCATTGCGCGGCTGCTCCGGCTGGTGTGATATGGGTAGCTCCGGCTGCATCATTGCGGTTACGGTGCCGCCAGCGAAGGGCGGCAGGTGGGGCAGAGGTAGTCGGTCTGGCAGGTGGCATCGAGCACCGCCCGCCAGAGATCGCCGTTTAGGTTGACCTTCTGACGCTCATTGGCAGCGAGGTCGATCGGCACCAGAGTATAGCAGTCGGTGTGCATGTTGCCAACGACGCAGTTGGTACGTCCCGCCATGGCGGCATGGACAGCGGCACGGGCCAGCATGTAACAGCGGATGGCATCGGCGCCGGCAGCCGGGATGCTGCGGATCGAGTAGCTGGGGTCGAAGTACTTGATATTGACCTCCTTGCCACGCCGGTTGAAGTGGTCCTCGATACGCTGGCGCAGATAGTCGCCGATATCCTTTTTGCGCAGGTTGCCGGAGAGGTCGCGGGTCGGCTTTTCACCGTCGATCAGCTCCTGACCGGCCCCCTCAGCCACGACGACGATGGCATGGTTTTTGATCTGGAAACGCCGTTCCAGCGCCGTCAGCAGCCCGGACTCCCCCTCCATCTCAAAGGGGTCCTCGGGGATGAGGCAGAAGTTGACGACGGGGTGAGCCACGGTGGCGTAGGCGGCGATGAAGCCGGAGTCGCGCCCCATCAATTTGATGAGGCCGATGCCGTTGATCGAGCCCTTGGCCTCCATGTGGGCCGCCTCGATCACCGGTGAGGTGGCGGTGACAGCCGTCTCGAAGCCGAAGCTGCGCCCCACAAAGTGGAGATCGTTATCGATCGTCTTGGGAATGCCGACAATGCTGATGGCGAGCTTGCGGCGGCGGCACTCGATTGCGAGGTCGCGTGCCGCCCGCAATGAGCCGTCGCCGCCGATACAGAAGAGGAGGTTGATGTTCATCCGCGTCAACGTCTCAACCATCTCATTGGTATCCTGCTGGCCGCGTGAAGAGCCGAGGATGGTGCCGCCCATGGTATGGATCGTATCTACCACCTCGGTATCGAGCATCATCGGTGCCAGGTTATGCTTGGCCGCCAATCCCCGGTAGCCGTAGGGGATACCGTAGATCGTCTTGATACCGTAGTCAAAGGAGAGAATCTCCACCAGTCCCTTGATGACGTGGTTGAGTCCGGGACAGAGTCCGCCGGCGGTCAGGATCGCCGCCCGGCTCCAGGCCGGATCGTGATAGATGTGCGAGTGGGCTCCCGAGACCTCAAAAGAGGGGGGCGGCGCTCCCTTTTCACTGCACTTGCGCAAGACGTTGATGCTGTTGCTGAGCAGCGCGCGGGCATCTTCATTGATGAAGACGGGGTTGCGGATCGGCGACGGGATTTTACAGGGTCCCAGACGATCGACATTGAAGTTATAGCTGCCGGGGTCGGTGACAACGCGTTCAAAAAGGTTCATGCTGGATTCTTTCGTAGGCATTTGTTCAGTATCGTAAAAAAACGGGATTAAGTCAAACCACAGGCTTTCAGCGTGACTTTCAGTTGATACCTGCTAAACTGTGGTCATGCTCAAAAAACCGAAAAGGTCTCTCCTCAGCGTCGCTATCCTGTCACTGCTCTTGGCGCTCGGCTGCGTCACGGCGCGTATTCCCAAAGAGGGCGCGGCCTACATCCATGTGGCCGCCAATGGCGTGACCACCTTCATGGGCGAGCCGCTGGGTGTCGATCATCTGGCCAAGCAGCTTAAGCGGGCCGGTGCCACTCAGGATACCCTGATCAAGCTGATTCCACAGGGGGAGGTGCCGGAGCTGATTCTGCACAGTATTGCCGGCGCTTTGGGGCGTGGCGGCTTGCCGCGGGTCGTCATCGTCGAGCCGCGCAAGGCGGTCACGATCGTCGATGGCCAGACAACTGAGCGACACTTTAACAGTGAAACGGGAGAGAGCTCCGACCGGACGTTACAACCGCTGCAAACAACACCGGCCGCCAAGAAGCGCCGTGCCGCAAGGAGCAGATAGAAGAATGCTGAGTCAACACGCCAACAACCTGCTGCGCGAGCTGATACGCGAAAACAGTGAGCTAGACTATCTGATCGAGACCAATACCAACCTCCACCGCAAGGGGTGGGGCCGCATCTGGCTCTTTGAGGGGAAGAAGCAGCTCTACGAAGGGCGTGCCGAGATCTCGCTGCGGCAGCTCACCCATGAGTACAAGTTCGGCGCTTCGCTCTTCATGCTGGATGGCTTTACCGAACCGGAGCAGAATCGCCGCTTCGAGGAGCTCTTCCCAAAGTTTTTTAATCAGGGCGTTGTGCCCTTCTACTGGAGCGACCTCGAACCGGAGGATGGCCAGCCGCGCTTTGCCAAAGAGAGTCGGGCGATCTACCGCCGCCCGCCACCCGACCGCGTGGTGGAGTATGGTCGCGCACACGGTCTCTCCCTCAAGGGACACCCGCTCTGCTGGAGCAACTGGCTACCCGACTACCTCCCTCTCAAACGCCAGGCGTGGTTGAGCCGTCTGGAGCGTCGTATCGCCGAGATCGCCGAACGCTACGCTGATACTATCGAGAGCTTCGACGTCATCAACGAGATCTACTCGGCCACAATACCACCGCTGCAACTGCTGCCGGAGCACGAGCGCCCTGAATATCTGCCCTACGCTGAAAACATCGTCGAGACGGTCTTCCGGATGGCAGAGAAGCATTTTCCGGCCGGTAACCAGTTGATCCTCAACGACGATCGCTACTGGTGGCGTTACCACCGCGAATACTCGCCCCTCTACATGTTGGCACGCAAGCTCCTGAACGACGGCATCCGTCTGGGGGGGGTCGGGTTTCAATACCACCTCTTCCGCCAGGTCTTGCCCGATGCGAAGTTCTTTATGAATCCGGTACACCTCTATCTGATCCTCGATCAGTACCAGAAGCTGGGCATACCGTGCAACCTCTCCGAGCTGAGCATCATCAGCAGTCGCGATCTCGGTGATGGCGACACCTTCCAGAGAATCGTGACCGAGAAGCTCTATCGCCTCTGGTTCAGCCATCCGGCCACCGACTCCATCGTCTGGTGGAATCCGGTAGACGGCACCGCCGCCGGCGGCAAACTCGGCAGCGAAGAGGGCGAAAACTACCTGCGGGCCGGTCTCTACAACTTCGATCTGACGCCGAAGCCGGCTGCGGAAGTTCTCGACCACCTGATCAACAAAGAGTGGCGCACGGCAACTGGCGTCAGCTTCCAGAGTGGCGGCGACAACCGCTTTCACGGCTTCTACGGCGACTATGAAGCGGTAATCAAGTGCGACGCAGGCACCTTTAAAAAGAGAGTTACCCTGAGTCGCGATGCCTCCAGAGATATCAAGATAAAACTGAACAGCGATCCCGTAGATCGCTTCACCTCCTACTGGCACTAAGTGATGATGAATGCAAAGATACAAACCCGCCTGACAACCTTGATTCCCGAGCTGATCGCCTTGCGCCGCGATCTCCATGCCCACCCCGAGGTGGCCTTCGAGGAGCAGCGTACGGCCGGCAAGATCGTGGCCTGGCTTGAGAAACTCCCCGGCATGCAGATCACCACCGGGGTCGGCCATACCACCGGGGTGATGGCGCTGCTGGGGGCCGACAAGCCGGGGCCCTGTCTCGCCTTCCGGGCCGACATGGATGCCCTGCCGCTCGAGGAGCGCAGCGGCAAGTCCTACGCCTCTACCTGCCCCGGCAAGGCTCACGCTTGCGGCCACGATGGCCACGTCGCCTGCCTGATCGGCGCCGCCACCCTGATGGCCGAGTTTCCCGAGCTGCTGTGCGGTCCGGTGCGCTTCATCTTCCAGCCGGCTGAAGAGGGCGGCGGCGGTGCCCGCTTCATGATCAAGGGGGGAGCGCTGGAGAATCCGCGCCCGGTGGCGATCTTCGGTCTGCACGGCTGGCCCTCGCTGCCGGCCGGCTCGGTCGGCTTGCGCAGCGGTCCGATCATGGCCTCGACCGATGCCATCAACGTGACGATTCACGGGCGTGGCGGCCATGCGGCTTCACCGCACCGCGCTATCGATCCGATCGTGGCGGCTGCCCATGTCGTGACGACCCTGCAGACGGTGGTGTCGCGCAACCTCAATCCGGCGCAGCCGGCCGTCGTGACGATCGGCTCGATTCATGGCGGCACAGCACGCAACATCATCCCCGACAGCGTACGGCTGGAGGGGACGTTGCGGGCGCTCTCCGAGGAGCAGCGGGTGGCGGCGCGCAGCGCCATTCACCGGACAGTGGAGCAGGCGGCCGCCGCCTGTAATGCCACCGCCGAGGTGGAGCTGGTGGAGGGCTATCCGGTAAATGTGAACGATCCCGCCCTGAAGGAGTATTTCATGCAGGTGGCTACGGCCACCATCGGTAGCGACAAGGTGAACGGCGAACTGCCGATAGGCATGGGCGGCGAAGATTTTGCCTTCTATAGCCAGCAGGTTCCCGGTTGCTTCTGGCGTCTCGGAGTGGCGCCTGCCGATGGCAGCGCCGCTGTATCGCTGCATAACGCCGCCTTCGACTTCAACGACGAAGCGATCTCCGTCGGAGTCCAACTCCACTGCAAGCTGGCGTGGTCGTGGGAGCAGTTTAAACCCCGGCAGTAGGTCATCGGCAACGGAGAGTAGTAATGGGCGCAAAGCGGCTGCTGGCGATCGATCTCGGAGCCTCGGGCGGCAAGGCCTTTGTCGGCACTTTCGATGACAGCGGCTTCAAGCTGGAGGAGCTGCACCGCTTCGACCACGGCAGCGTGGCGCTCTACCTGGCTGATCGCCACGGCACGGTGAGCGAGCGCACCCACTGGAACGACCTGACGCTCTACAGCGAGATCATCCAGGCACTCCGGAAGTGGCGGCGCGATCTCGGACCGCAGCTCGATGCGCTGGGTATCGACACCTGGGGCGCCGACGGCCAGTGGCTGACGGCTGACGGCGAGATGCTGGGCCGCCTCTACGGCTACCGCGATCAACGGCTGACTGAGATGAGCCAAGAGGTGGAGGCGCTGCTGCCGGCGGCCGAGCTCTACGATCTCACCGGCATCCACTCCATGCCCTTCAACCTGAGCAACCAACTGCTCTGGTTCAAGCGCCGGCGGCCGGAGATGTTCCGCCTGGCCACCAAACTGCTGCCGCTGCCGACGCTGTTGAACTGGCAGTTGGGTGGCCGGGCGGAGATCGACTCCACCTGGGCCAGCGTCACTCAGGTGATGGATGCGCGCCAGCGCTGCTGGTCGTCCCGGATTCTGCAGGCGCTGGGCATTGCTGAAGAGTTGTTGCCGGCGATCGTGGCCCCCGGCAGCGAGCTTGGTCGCCTGCAGCCGCAACTGGCGGCCGCCCTGGGGCTTGCATCTGCGCCGCTCATGGCGGTGGGTTCACACGATACCGCCAGCGCCTTTGCTGCCGCTCCGCTGGTCGATCCCGACAAGGCATTGATTATCAGCTCCGGCACCTGGTCGCTGGTGGGACGCCTGGTGCCGCAGCCGGTTACAACGCCGGCGGCACGGGCCGCCAACCTCAGCAATGAGGGGGGCATCGGTAATGTGCGTCTGCTCAAAAACTGCATGGGCACCTGGATCGTGCAGGAGCTGTTGCGCCACTGGGAGGCGGCCGACGGCCAGCGTATGTCGTGGGCCGAGGTCGACCGCCTGCAGGCGGCTGCGCCCCCCTTCAGTGCCATGATCGACCCCGACGATGCCGGCTTCTTCAATCCCCCCGACATGGAGCAGGCGCTCTACGCCTACATCGACCGCAGCGGCCAGACGCGACCGCAAGGACGCGGCCCCCTGCTGCGTCTGGTCTACGAGAGTCTGGCGCTCAAATACCGTCTGGTACACGAGCTGCTCAACGGCGTTGTCGGCCATCCGGCCAACGTGGTGCATATCGTCGGCGGCGGCAGCGGCAACCATCTGCTCAACCAGTTTACCGCCAATGCCCTCGACCTGCCGCTGGTGGCCGGCCCCCGCGAAGCGACCGCCCTGGGCAATCTGATGGTACAGGCCGTGGGGTTGAAGCTGCTCCCCGACCTGCAGGCGGCTCTGCCCCTGATTGAGAGCGCGGCCGAAATGCGGCGTTATCAGCCGCAGGAGCGCGAGCGCTGGGAGCAGGCCTACGCCGACTTCCGCGCGTTGCTGCCGGACTAGGCACGTACTACGTCGCCGCCGAGCTGCTGCAGGCGCAGGTCTACCTCTTCGTAACCGCGATCGATACTGCCGGCATTGAGGATCGTCGATTCACCGCGGGCGGCCAAAGCCGCAATTACCAGAGCAATGCCGGCGCGGATATCGGGACTTGAGACGCAGGTGCCGTGGAGCGTGGCCGGACCGGTCACCACCACCCGGTGCGGGTCGCACTGCACAATGCGGGCGCCCATGGTAATCAGGTGGTCGACGAAGTACATGCGGCTCTCAAACATCTTCTCAAAGAAGAGCGTGGTGCCCCGCGTCTGCGTCGCCAGCACGATCAGGATGCTCATCAGGTCGGAGGGAAAGGCAGGCCAGGGGCCATCCTCGATCTTGGGAATCGCATCACCGAGGTCATAGGCGGTACGCAGCCGCTGTCCGGCCGGCAGGTGGAGGCGCTCTCCCTCGATCTGCCACTTGACCCCGAACTTGCGGAAGGGGCTCTCAAGGACAGCAAAGTCGGACGCCTCGACTCCTTCGACCACCAGGCTGCCGCCGGTCACAGCGGCCGCTGCCAGGTAGCTGCCGACGTCGATATAGTCGGCACCGATGCGGGTGGTAGCCCCGTGGAGCTGTGCCACCCCCTCAATGGTCAGGAGGTTGGTGCCGATACCGCTGATCGAGGCCCCCATCTTGTTCAAGAGGCGGCAGAGGTCCTGCACATGCGGTTCACAAGCGGCGTGATAGATCGTAGTGCGCCCCTTGGCAAGCACAGCGGCCATCAGCAGGTTCTCGGTGGCTGTCACGCTCGACTCATCGAGCAGGATGTCGCGCCCGACCAGCCCTGTCGTGCGGAAGTGGAAGCCGTTACGCCGTGAGAGTGTGGCACCGAGGGCACGCAGTCCGTTGACATGCGTATCGAGGCGTCGCCGACCGATACCGTCGCCCCCCGGCTGGCAGATGGAGGCACGGCCACAGCGCGCCAGCAGCGGTCCGGCAAAGAGGATCGCCGAGCGTACCTTGGCACAGAGGGCGCGATCGAGCCGTGTGGTCTTAATGGCATCGGCCTGCAGTGTAACACGACGCTGCTCCCGGTCGCGCTCCACCTTGACGCCCAGCCGCTCAAGTTGCAGGAGCGTCGTCTGGACATCATCAATCAGCGGTATGTTTTCGAGGACTACCGGCTCGGCGGTGAGCAGGGCGGCACAGACCATCGGCAGGGCGGCGTTTTTGTTGCCGGGTGCCCGATAGGTGCCGGAGATGCGGCGGCCGCCACGTATGATCAATTTCGACATGGCGGCAGCCTACTCGGTGTAGAACATATCAGGGTAAGAGTAAAAAATCTGGCTATAGTAGACATTCGGAACCTCAGCAACAGCTTGTAGAGACGGCAGACGGGCAACCGACAAATCGCGTTCGAAGCGTGCAACAGATCACTGCTGCCCATTATAGAGCATCGGGTTGCAAGAGGCAAGGCATCCCATGCCATCCAAGGGCGAAGCTATACCACCAAATGGAGGGCGAAGCTATACCACCAAATGGAGGGCGAAGCT
>CAZRGQ010000035.1:21356-25948 GCA_964599645.1 uncultured Lentisphaerales bacterium
AAGCTATACCACCAAATGGAGGGCGAAGCTATACCACCAAATGGAGGGCGAAGCTATACCACCAAATGGAGGGCGAAGCTCCTGCTGAGCCGCAAGCGCAAGGGTTGTTCATGAAAAGAGGCAGATGTTTGTGACAACTCCCGACTGACTTCAAACCTTGCTCGCTGATGTCAAAAACCACATTCAGACCACCCGGACCCGCGCCATGTTGGCGGTCAACAATGAACTTGTCCACCCCTACTGCATCACAAGGCTGGTCTCGCAAAGTTCGCCGGGGTTGCGCACCGTGATGCCGAGCAGCACACCGATGGCGGTACCGTTATTGGCGGGGAGCTCGAAGGTTTCAGTGATGTTGCCTCGCGGCCACATCAGGGCACAACGCTGCGAGTTGGGGTCCTTCACGAGGCGCAACACCGTCTCGTTCTCCTGCAGGTTGACGTTGATCCAGCGCAGGGGGCGTCCATTTACCAGAACCGCCAATTGAGCCGAAGGGCCGTGGTCCTCGCCGGCCGAGATGTGGCGTGAGGTGAGGGTAAAGGTGGCGTTAAGCGTGGCGAGATCGGATACACGCCAGACGAGAGCCTTGCCGAACCAGCGGCTGTAGACCATGCCGATCTGCTGGGCCGCAACACGACAGCGCCCCTTAAAGGAGCCGCGTCCGGTTGTCTCGCTGAAGGTCACGGCCAGCTCTTCAGGCAGGTCGGGGTGCTGGTATTGTGAACTTTCACGGGCAAATCTGTGGCTGCCGGCAAAGTGCCACTTGGCCCAGTTGGGGGTGGTGCCGTAGACCGGTATCGCCTCTTCATCGCTGTTGCTGCCAGTATCCTGCAGTGCGGTAGTGGTGCTGCCGAGCTCAGCGGCCATACGTTCGGCAAGCCGCATCAGCGAACCGTCATCAATCCCCCGCTGCAACTGTTCACTCTCCTGCTTGACCACGATGGCTTCGTTGAAGCGTCCAGCCCGGGTAAGATCGCTCTGGACCTTCTTGAGGTTGGCGAGGTAACGTTTGGCCAGTTCGGTGGTATCGCGTTTGCGCAGCTCATCGGCTTCGCTGAAGTGTCGCAGATACTGCTCCTGCATCAGACGCAGTTCGGCCGGCCGGGCCACAATTGCCGAGGTTGGCATTTCGGGGGTGAGTTCGAAGGGGTCGCGCTCCCCCTCCATTGCCTCCTTGAAGCGCTTCAGTTCATTGACGGTAGCCAGCACACCGTCGAGGTCGCCCTGCTGCTGAAAGCGATCGCGCAGTGCCGAAACCTCGGTATAGTAGCGCTGCGGCAGTGCTGCCACAGTCTCGCTGTAGCGGGTAGAGTAGTCACGCGCTGTCACGCGAAAAACACGCGCCAGTTCGGCCATCTCCGGTGGAGCAGGGGCGGCACGGCCAGCTACAACTGCCAACTGGGCCAGCAGCAGCAGTGCCAAAAGCTTAAGTTGCTTCAAAGTCATTCTTATCATTCAGCTAGTCTTTGTACAGAAGCGAAATATTTTAACCATTTCAAACAAAAATACAAGCTGAATTGCCGGGCAATCGGTTAGTGGGTGGATGGTACCGGTGGTGGTTGCCCCTGGTAGATCATCACCGGACGCAACAGGCCACCGAGCATCAGCTCGGAGATACGGCGGTGGTGCAGTTTGACTGTGATCAGGTAGCGTCTCCCGGGCTTGAGACGCTCGCCCAGGGCAATATCGAGTGGTTGGCGGGCGCGGATATCTTGCAGTGGGGCAACCTCCTCGCCGTTTAACCAGACTTTGATTGCGTTGCCGTCGGGCTCCATAAACCAGAGGGTGTGCGGCCCCGGGGCGAGGTTTGCGGGAGTTTCAATCGTCGTCTGGTACCACATCCAGGTAAGTTGTTCGGGTATCTGTTGTTCGTTGAGCGTCGCGGTGTAGGTTTTGACACGCTGCCAGCCATCAGCCGTTAAGGCTGCATCTTTGTACCACTCAGCAGCCTCGCCCTGGTCAGAGTCGTCATAGCGGAGGAGCCACTCATCGGGCAGTTGCAGTACCAATTTGCGTCCGTCGCTGACACGGGCCAGCCCCGCCGACTGCCCTGTCCCCAGAAAACGTGGCACATAGCCGTGTCTGTATTTGGCGACCGGATGGAGCTTGGCGGCATGTGCCCGCTCCATCGAGGCGATCAGGGCGTCGTAGGCTTTCTGTGCGGCAGCAAAGTCGCAACGGTTGACGGCCTCGCGCCATGTGCTGTAGTGCTGTACATTATCGAATCCCAGGCGAAACATCTCGACACGCTGCCGGGTCAGCTCGTCGCTGCCGGCGGCTTGTCGCGCGGCCTCGAGATCGGCCTGACAGGCCTGCAACAGTTCCGGTCTCCAGACAGCGTGGACTCCATAGAAGCTGCCGGCATGAACCGGGGTGGTACGATAGGCGTCGTCGATCCGGGTCCAGTAGGCCTTGAGATGTGCCGCCGCTTTGCCGCCGAATTTTTCGTAAAAGTCGTCCATCGCCGCAGCGACATCGAGATCGGCATCCCACGCCATGCGCGCCACCAGCCAGGTATGCGGCCCATAGAGGTGGGGCAGATAGAGGCACTCAATGTTGAGTCCGATACAGCCCTGTTGTTTGAGCCAGGGGATATCGTCGCGCCAAATGGAGATTTTGGAGAAGGGAGCCATCGCTTCGGCCAGGTTGTAGTTGTACTCGCGCCAGACCATTTTCTGCTCGACCCGGCCCCACCCCTCAATCATGGCATGGCAGCGCTGTCGCGATTCGCAGATGGGGTTGGCCAGACTATGGAGACGGCAGAAGCGGATGGGGGCGATGGCGACGCAGAGGTTGTCGAGGCCGCCCGGAACGCGTTTGGGCGGCAGGGTGTAGTCGGCATAGGCGTAGTGACAGAGGATCGCCTCGGGATTGACCTGCTTGATTTCGCGGGCGATGTAGTTATAGAACTCCTGATAGCGATCCGATATGACCGGCATGCCTGAGCTCGGCTCCAGATAGTCAGGGAGATCGAGTGCACGGCAGCGGTCACACTTGCAGTAGGCGGTGCCATCGGGCGGCGAGATAGAGACCGAAACAGGCCCTTTGTCACGTACGCGCTCGCTCACATGCGCCAGATATTCGCTACGCACCTGAGGGTCGGTGGTGCAGAACCAGCGTGGCCAGTTGTGCCCGGTTTGGAGGGCGAGGCCGCCAAGGCGATTGCGTCGTGCCCAGGCGGTGTTGCCTTGCCAGTTGGAGCCCCAGAGCGAACGGCTGATAAAGTCGGGTTGCTCGGCAATGTCGAGCTGTCCCAGGGTGATGGTTGGCAGCGCCGGTACAACGGTACCGATCGGATTGTCGATAAACCAGCGACAGCCGAGACTCTCCAGCAGGTGCGACGTGGCAAAGTGGGTGGCAAGCGGTGTCTCGCCCGCCAGCAAGAGGTGGTTGCCCTGCACGAGAAGACGATAACCATCGCCTGAAGCGGTCTTCGGTGGCGGCGGCAGCCCCATCTGCCGGGCGAGAGTGCCGACGATGACCGCAGGCTGTGTGGCGGCAGGGCGTTCGGCCTCGCTGGCGGCCTTGACAACGAGAGGCGCACCGCTGATCTCCTCAATCATAGCGGCCAGTTCGGTGGCCGACTGTTTGTCGTTGATGCCTTTGCCTTGAGACGCAGCCGCGTCGTCAGCATACCAGATCGTCGCCTGCGGCACACCCTCCTGCACCAGCGTCAGCGCCCTACCGCTGCCGACAAAAGGGCAGAGTAAAACTGCAAGCAAGAGAGAGACAAGGTGTGAATAGCGCATAAATCGATCCTGACTGGTTCTTGAAGAGTTGTGAGGCTTTTCCGCCTGATCATCTGACCATCATGACGGTACTCTCTCTGGCAGAGTTAATAATCTGGCCGGGACCGAAGGCTCCCTGCCGGCCACGCACCGACTCGCCCCCGACATAGACCTCCAGACCCCGCAAATCGAGAACCGAACCCTCTGCCACATAGAGCTCTCCAAGATAGAGCACATCAGCCTCAGCATCTTCCTTGAAGTCGCTCTCATCAACCAGCCGTACAAAGGTGGCCTGTGCTGCCGTGCCGATCTCCACTCTGCCAATGGCATGATTGTTCACCATTCCCGCCGCGCTTTCGCCCAAATCTTCGCTCTGCACTTCGAAGAGTTGCGGCGCTCTGCGCGTTGCGCTCCCCGTCAGCTTCACGGTTGACTGCTCCAGCTTGAAGTTGGCAGCCCGCCATTGACTACGATTGTCCCAATGCTCCGCCAGCGAAACCACTGTATTCGCATCTCCCACCAGATAGCCGCCGGGACCGCAGGCAATCGTGCCATCAGTGGTAACTGTTGCTCCGTCTGCTTCGATACGCCCGTTCCAGGTCGACTCATCATCCTCTGCATCGCCCAACTGCATCAAACCACCGTTCAGAATAGTCAGTCCGTATCCATTTAGACGCACTCCCGCATAGTAAGAAGCAGATGTGCTGCGCCTGCTCACATAGAGGGCATGTCCGTTCTCATTGGTGCCGACCAATGTAACATCGCCTGTAAAGTCGCAATGAGCATGGCGGGTAGCACCGCCTCCTGAAGCCGTCCAGTTATGGGCTTTTAACGACTGATAGGTGCCACCGGCCAAATTAAATAGAG
>CAZRGQ010000036.1:0-13766 GCA_964599645.1 uncultured Lentisphaerales bacterium
GAGTCGCGCATGCACATGGCGTGGCTGCGTGCTGTCTCTGGTCGGCTCAAGAGTGATTATCGTTACTCCAAGGATATCGTCTACAACAACTTCATCTGGCCTGAATCCAACGAAGCGCAGCAGGCGGCGGTCAGCAAGGCAGCGCAAGCGGTGCTTGCGGCGCGTGAGCTCTATCCCGACAGCTCGCTGGCCGATCTCTACGATCCGCTTACCATGCCGCCCGAGCTCTCCAAGGCGCATCAGCAGCTTGATCGGGTGGTCGACCGTCTCTACGGCGGCCACTTCGAGAGCGACGCCAAACGCGTGGCGCACCTCTTCGAGCTCTACGCTGCGGCCACGGCAGAGCGGTGAGTGGTGAATTGAGCTCCGCCGGGGACAGAGAAGACTCAACTGGGAACCGGGTTTGGGGACAGAGAATATGAGCGTGGCGGTCGAGAAGGGAGTTTCTCAGGGAGTTTCTCTGTCCCTTCTTTTGCTTCTATTGTTGTTCTCTGTCCCCATCTACGCGAACGTATCCGAGGGCACTTGCGTCAAAAGCGCATTGCGGCTTATTGGTGGCGAATGCCGCGTAAAGAGGATGTTGTTCCTTGGTCAGCCGGTATGCCTGATGAGTGGAAACGATACCACTGGGAACGCCTCGGAAATCCAGAATGGAGTGCCATACCGATTCCAACTCCCGCGATAGGGCAGAAAATAATTGTCTTCGGACAGGTTGGGACACCTGATGAACGTAATATGGCAAACTATGCTCTATCTGTGGAACCTGATCTGACAACGCTCAGGGTTAGAGCTGTCTACAAGTATACAAGTGAAAACGTGGCTCTAGGATACAGCCATGAAATCGGTAAAGAGAGCCAACAACCGGCTGCGCCGTTCGTGCGCTTTACGTTGGACGAGACACATGCACATAATCAGAGTAACAATAGTGACCCTACTCGCGGCTGCGTGTGCCTCGTTCGGTACAGATGAAGCGTCCTTTACCGCTACCGGCTGGACAACAACAAATGGCCTTGCCGTTTACATCACTACAGACCGGTCGACTCTTCAGCCCGGTGACACGCTACACGTCAAAGTTCTGAAGACAAACGGCGATTGGAATCTATTTTCCGCCGATCAATGGATTGGAGAAATCAGCTCTTTAAGTCTTAAAAGTAAAGGACATGGATCAAGACGATGATTGAAAGGCCAAAGATTGAGGTGCGGAGCGCCCTGGAGGGCGGCGCGCCGTCGCCGCCGCACCGTGTGGAGGGCGACGCTTCCGCGTCGCCGCAGTTGTGCAGAAGCACAACCCTCCAGGGTGAGTAGTGACGCGCTGATAGCTAGGCGGTCGTAAATCAGGGACAAGCTCTGGGCATGCCCATTCCCTGTCTCATTAGGGATCAGACGAAGCGGCGAAAACCGTTGATACCATGCCGGGGATAGGGTATGATTCCCGGCATGACAGCGACACTGATACCAACCACCGCATTACTGGCTCTCGGCCTTGCGCTGGCAACTGCCAACGGAGCTCTGGTAAGTGCACCGGATGAGGCGCTTTTGTCCGAGGTGGCGGCAGGCCGTCAGACAGCAGCCCGACTCGACTGGTGGGGCTTTGATGACGAAAACTCGACTGCCATTATGCAGCAGGCCGTCACTTCGGGGGTGCGCAAGCTGATTATCCCGCGCAAGCAGACGCCGTGGATCGTCGAACCGATCAAACTCGGCAGCAACATCGAGATCGAGGTAGAACCCGATGCCGTGGTTGAGGCGCTACGCGGCAGCTTCAAGGGAAAAAATGATGCACTCTTTGATGCCGCCGGCCAGAGCAATATCGTCTTTCGCGGCGGCAGTGGCGCCACCTTCCGCATGCATAAGAAGGATTACCAGAATCCCGATCTCTACCAACGCGCCGAGTGGCGTCACGTTATCTGCTTCCGCAGTTGCGAGAATGTCCACGTTGAAGGACTGACTCTCCAATCGAGTGGCGGCGATGGTCTCTATTTCGGCCGGGTGCCGCGCCACCCGTTGCCCTGGTGCAAAAACGTCGTCGTCAAAGATTGCCTGATCGACGACAACCATCGCCAGGGCATCAGCGTCATCTGCGCTACCAACATGCTGATCGAAGGCTGCGTGATCCAAAATACGTCCGGCACGGCACCCGGTGCCGGTATCGACTTCGAAGGCCACCCCTTTCAGGATGTGACGGTGCGCAGCTGTCGTTTTGAGAACAACGTGCATGGTGTGATTATCATGACGTGGCACATCACCCCCGAGACGCCCTTCTCAATGTCGATTGAAGACTGCATCGCCGTCAGCAACCGCCTCAGCGGCTTTGCCGCCACCTTCGGCACCTACGATCCGCCGCTCGATCTGGTCAAGTGTAGCATGACCAACACAACTGTGATTACACGCCGTGGCGAGGTGCGGCGTTATGACAACTTCTGGCGCGACCTGGCACAGATGCAACCGCTCTCACCGGCCGAGGCCGACCAGGTACAGCGTATCCCCCGCTGGGATGTCGTGGCACAGCCGGTTCGCCCCTTGCGGGCAGGCGAAATTGAGCTGCCCGCACCGCCTGAGGGGGTACGCCGGCTGCGCGGATTGCCCGGCATTCGCGGCAAATCGACCTGGGGCTTCCATGCGCGTGAGGGCGAAGAGGTGGCTTTCAAGGTGACACTGCGCGTCATCGGCCAAGGCGAGACCAAGATGCCGGTAAGACTGCTCGACCCCAATGGCCAGGAGCTGAAGCTCCTTGGAGGCAAGTTTGTCGGTCGGCAACCGGAGACCTTCACAGTCAAGGTGCCGGCCACCGGCACCTACCTGATCGAACTCGACCCCGGCAGTTCGGTGGCCGGGGCGGTGGGTGTCGAGGTCGAACCCGACGAGTTTGCGCTGCATGACCCGGCAGCGGCCAAGCAGGTTGTGCTCGTGGCCGATCGCCAGGCCTTCCACTTTATGAGTGCGCAAGGTCTCTTCTATTTTGCCGTGCCGGCCGGGGTTAAAGAGTTCTACGTTCTGGCAGCCGGCTCGGGTAACGAGCGCGTCAAGGTGACACTCTATGACGGCAGCGGCAAGCTGGTAAAGCTGATCGACGACGTCAGCCTGGCACAACGTATCTTCGTCACACGTGAAGATGTGACGCAAAATGAAATCTGGATGGTTGAGACCTCCCGCGCCACCAACTTCGGGATCGAAGACTACTATCTCGATCTCTTCGGTATCCCCCCCATACTAGCCGCTACACCTGAAGGAGTTATGCTTCCATGACAAGTCGTCTCTTGCGCCAGACTACCCTGCTCGCCACTTTTGCGCTCAGCCTCGGCCTCTTGATGCCCGCTACCGCACGGAGCGAGGCGTGGAGTACGGCTGGCGCCATCTACAGCAATGATGTCCTGGCTGTAGGCAAACATACCAAAAATACGCGCGCGGTCGATTTTGACCCGGCTGGCACGATGATCTACGTGCTGGGGCGCACCACCGGCAACGTGGCTGCCTTTAAACTGGCCCGGCCGTGGACGCTGGACGGGGGCGAGTTTATAGCCGCCTTCGATCTCACCGGCGAGGTTGGCAAACGCAAACAGCAGCAGGTGCCCCACGGTCTCTTCATGCGCAAGAGTGATGGTGCCAAGATGTACGTCTGGAACCGCACCGAAATCTTTGAATACGACCTGACGCAGCCGTGGGATGTAACCACCGCCAAGTTGGCCCGCTACAAGGAGATCAGCAACCCGGTTATCCGGGCGCACGATATCGACATCAGTCCCGATGGCTGCAACCTCTATATCGACGACCGCGGCACAGCCAAGGTCTTCCAGTATAAACTGGGCGAGCCGTGGAATGTGGAGAGCGCCACCTACTTTGCCGAGCTCGATATCTCCAAACAGCAGCGGGCCGTACGCGGCACCCAGTTCGATCCCAGCGGCAAACGTCTCTTTATACTCGACACCATCAAACGCACGATCTTCGAGTTTGACCTGGCGACCGCCTGGGACCTGCGCAGCGCTACGCCGGGCGCCACCTTTGCGCTCAACGACCGTTTCAACAACCCGCGTGGCCTCACCTGGCGTCCCGATGGCAAAGCCTTTTTTGTTACCGAGACCAAAAGCGAAACAATCCACGCCTACCACCTGCCCGACGACGGCAGCCTGGCCCGACATAACCAACCGAAAGGAGAGTAAGATGCAGATGATGCAGCTCGGCAAGAGCG
The DNA here is from genome assembly GCA_964599645.1 of uncultured Lentisphaerales bacterium. Taxonomy (GTDB): domain Bacteria; phylum Verrucomicrobiota; class Kiritimatiellia; order RFP12; family JAAYLN01; genus JAAYLN01. The sequence goes on from CAZRGQ010000036.1 coordinate 4,187, forward strand.
ACCTGACCGTCTCACGAATCGCCTTCGGCTGCTGGCAACTCTCGCCGCAAGCCTGGGGTGAAGTACCGCTGGCCCCCTGGGAGGAGGCCGTACTGGCCGCACCCGATTGCGGTGTCAACTTTATCGATACCGCCGATGCCTACGGCAACGGCTACGCCGAGGAGTCGCTCGGCAACCTCTTCCAGCGCCACAAAGGGCTGCGCGACAAGTTTGTCCTGGCCACCAAATTCTACTGGCACGTCGAGGAGAGCGGCGCCTACTACCCCGACACCAGCCACGACTACATCATCCGCGCCTGCGAAGCCTCGCTGCGCCGTCTGCAAACCGACCACATCGATCTCTACCAGATCCACGCCTTCGACCCCCTGACGCGTCCGGAGGAGGTCGCCACGGCCCTCAACGAACTACGCCGCCAAGGCAAAGTGCGCCGGCTGGGAGTCAGTAATCTCAACCCGGAGCAGATGCGGATGTATGCGCGCTACTTCGAGATCAACTCGCTGCAGCCGCCCTACAGCGCCCTGCAACGCGATGTGGAGCGGGCCGAACTCCCCTACTGTCTCGACCAGCGTATCGGCGTAATCGCCTACTCGCCCCTCTTCCGCGGTCTCCTCAGCGGCAAGTATGCCCCCGAGACGACCTTCAGTGACAACCGCGCCAAGCTCCCCGAATTTCAGGGGGAGCGCTTTGCCCGCATCCTGGCAGCGCTCGACAAGTTGCGCCCGCTGGCGGCCGACTACGGCCTGACGCTGCCACAACTGGCCCTGCGCTGGGTCTTGACCCACCCGGCCCTGACCTCGGCTATTGTCGGCGTCAAGGAGCGCAGCCACATCGAAGGAGCCGCAGCAGCCGGTCAAGGTCAACTGGCGCTTGCCGACTGGCACCGGGTGGCACGTGCACTGGCCGAGGCGAACCGGTAGTGGCCGCATGTCGCGTTGCCTGCGTGTAGCACTGCCGGTTTTGTTTGTGACTGCCACCCTGGCCACTACTGCCGCCCCTCTGCCGCCGCGTATCGGCTCCCTGCCGCTGGGCGAGGGGCGTGTGGCTCTCGACCTGCGCCTGGCGATTGTCGAGGAGAACTGGTCGACCGTCCACTACTTCGATGCGCTCCCCGGTCTGGCCGCCACGCAACAGCAGGGGGCTACCATCTGGCAGGCGCCGCTTGCGGGTCTGCCTGCGGCCTCCATCGGCTTTATTACCGAACGCCTCTCATACCAGGGCGACGACCTGGTAGTGGAGGTGGCCTTTGCCAACCCTTCTAGTCGCCCTCTGGTCGGCGTTTTCCTGATGCTCAATGTGGCCGCCCCCGACTTTGCCGGCGGCTCCTTCCGTCTCGACGCCACCAGTGGCGAGTTGCCGCTGATACCGGCCGCCGAGCCTCACCTGCGCCTGACGACTGCCAGCCAGGCGACTCTCTGGGACTATGCTGCCGCCAGCGGCATCTCGCTCAGCAGCGCCGCACCCCTGCGCATGCTGGTGCAGGATGGCCGACGCTGGGGGCCGGAGTTTACTCTGATGGCAACACTCCATGACGGTTCGCCGCCGCCCGGCGAGACGATTCAGCACCGCTTCCTACTCTCGGCTCTGGGACGCAAACCGCAGCAGCGCAGCGGTCTGGTGACCCTCCTGCCGCAAGAGGAACTGGGCCGTTTTGAAGGCTTTGGCGGCAACTACTGTTTCCGGCTTGAAGCGGAGGTGGTGAACCAGATAGAGCGCCGCCTGCGGCCACCGGTGGCACGGCTGCGCATGCACCTCGACGACCTGCAACCGCCGCCCCCCGGCAGCGATCCTCACGCTGCCTGGCTGCGCATGTTGCTGGCGGCTGATCGCCCCTGGAGCGAACTGTGGCACTGCCTCAACCGGGCCAGCCAGCTCCACAAACGCAATGCACGCCTGCACATCAGCACCTGGCGTGTGCCGGCCTGGCTGCTTGATCGTCCGCTGCAGCACGATCAGAACCAGATTCCGGCACGTCATATCGAGACCTTTGCCGGCATGGTGGCCGCCTATCTCGACTATCTGCGCCAGCGCTACGGGGTGGTGCCGGAGAGCTTCTCCTTCAACGAGCCCGACTGGGGGGCCAACGTCAGCTTCACCCCGCAGGAGTACCACGACACCCTCCTGGCCGTGACGCGTGCCCTGCGCCAACGCGGTATCGCAACCCGCCTGCTGCTGGGGGATCTGGCCACAATGCGGCAGGGCAGTCACAGTATCACCAACTACCTGGCACCGGTGCTGGCCAGCCATGAGCTGCGCACGGCCGCCGCCGGCCTCTCGGTTCACGCCTGGGGCGGCGCCGAGAGCGGCGACTACCAGGCATGGCGCAACGCGGCCGATCAGCTCGGTTTGCCTCTGGTTATCGGCGAAATCGGCTCCGACCCCGACTGGCGCAATGTCCGGCTGCACGGCTACGACTACGCCCTGCGCGAGCTGGCCCTCTACTTCGAGGTGGTGGCGGCCTGCGCCCCGCAGCAGGTACTCTACTGGGAGTATGGCGCCAGCTACTCACTGCTGCCACCGCTGCCGGGTGGCGGCTGGGCTCGTGACAGCGCCCGCCTTGCCATGCAGTGGCACTGGGTTGCCCTGACGCCTCCCGGCGCCACCCAGGTTGCCGTCAAGGCAGACGATCCCGCCCTGCGCAGCGTCGCCTACTACTGGCGCAACAGTGCCGGCCTGCCGGGTCTGACCCTGCATCTGGCCAACTTCGGCCCCGCCAACACCGCCAGACTAACCGGACTGCCGGCCGGACTCGGCTCCTTGCGCCGCTACACCACCAGCGAAGAGCAGTTTGCGCAGCGTGAGAGCGACTGGCAACCCGCCACAGCCGCCACGCCGATCACCCTTCCCGCCCAATCCTTTACAACCCTGACCACCTATTAGGCCACAGCAGTGCCACAGCAGTGCTTGACTCAGGTGAGTTTCTTTTTTATCATGGTGATTTGAGTTTAAGCACTTTCGAGGGAAGCCATGTCGATGTTGATTCCAATGGTCGTCGAGCAGACGGGTCGCGGTGAGCGCGCTTACGATATCTATTCACGCCTGCTGCAGGACCGTATCATCTTTCTTGGAACGCCGATCAACGACGCCGTCAGCAGCCTGATTATCGCCCAGTTGCTCTTTCTGCAGGCGCAGGATGCCACCAAGGAGATCTCCTTCTATATCAACTCGCCGGGCGGTTCGGTTACGGCCGGATTGGCCATCTACGATACGATGCAGTTTATGGCGTGTGACGTGGCCACCTACTGCGTGGGGCAGGCTGCCAGCATGGGGGCCATCCTCCTCGCCGCCGGCACCAAGGGCAAACGCTATGCCCTGCCCAATGCCCGCATTATGATTCACCAGCCGATGGGGGGCGTTGAAGGTCAGGCGACCGACATCAGCATTCAGGCCAAAGAGATTCTGCGCCTCAAAGACCGCCTTAACGAGATTCTGGCATACCATACCGGACGCATGGTCAAGACGATTGCGCGCGATACCGAGCGCGACTACTTTATGTCGTCGGAAGAGGCCTGCAAGTATGGTTTGATCGACGAAACTCTGATCCGGCCGGCCGCAGGCAACACCAAGTAGACAGGCACTCACGAGATATGGCTCGCAACAAAGATTCACACTCCTACTGCTCCTTTTGTGGACGCACCGACAGAGAGGTACCGCTGATACCGGGACCAGAGGCCAATATCTGCGTCCAGTGCGTAGAGATTTGCCACACGATGATCGATGAGGAGCTGCAGGATAGCAGCACCGCCACAAAGAAGGCGGTCCGCAAAGGTGCCAAAGCCAAGGAGACGGCCCCGCCCAAACCGCTCAAGCCGCCGGTGCCACGCGATATCAAAGCCTTTCTCGACCAGTACGTCATCGGACACGATGTGGCTAAAAAATCGCTGGCGGTGGCGGTACACAACCACTATAAACGTATCGCGCAAGCGAGCGACGACCCCCGTTTCAAAGATGTCGAGATCGAGAAGAGCAATATTCTGCTGATCGGCCCCACCGGTAGTGGCAAGACGCTGCTGGCCCGTACATTGGCCCGCATGTTGGAGGTGCCCTTTGCCATCGCCGATGCGACCACCCTCACCGAGGCCGGCTATGTGGGCGAAGATGTCGAAAACATCCTCTTGGCGCTGCTGCAGGCCGCCGACATGGATGTGGCACGCGCCGAGCGTGGTATCGTCTACGTCGATGAGATCGACAAGATTGCCCGCCGCACAGAGAACGTCTCGATTACGCGCGACGTCTCGGGCGAAGGGGTCCAACAGGCGCTTCTCAAAATCCTTGAGGGCACCGTCGCCCATGTGCCGCCAAGCGGCGGGCGCAAACACCCCAATCAAGAGTATATCCACATCAACACCGAGAATATCCTCTTTATCTGCGGGGGAGCCTTCGTGGGTCTGGACGACTTTGTGCGCCAACGGGCCGGCCGGCAGATGATGGGTTACCGTACGGGCGGTGCCCCCGAAGGCGCAGCTGCCAGCTATGGCGGCCTCTCCGACGCCACGCTCAAGGTGGAGCCGGAAGATTTGATCCGCTATGGCATTATCCCGGAGTTTGTCGGTCGTATCCCGGTAATCTGCACGCTGCGCGACCTCGATGAAAACGACCTGATCCGCATCCTCTCGGAGCCGAAAAACTGCATGGTACGCCAGTTCCAGAAGTTGCTCTCCATGGAGCAGGTGGAGCTGCAGTTTGAGCCGCCTGCGCTGCAGGAGATGGCGCGGGTGGCCCTCAGCCGTAAAACCGGAGCACGCGGACTGCGTGCCATCATGGAGCATCTGATGCTCGACCTGATGTACGAATTGCCGGGCAACCGTGAACTGAAAGAGATCACCATTACCGAAGAGATGGTCAAAGAGCAGTTGGCCGCACCCGGTACGCTCTTCAAAAAGCTGAAGAGCGCCTGAGAGGAGGAGTCCATGAAGGTATGCAAGTTTGGCGGCACCTCGCTCGCCGATGGAGGGCAGATTCTAAAAATCTGCCGTATCATGGAGGCCGACAAGAGCCGGCGCGTGGTGGTCGTCTCGGCTCCCGGCAAGCGTCATGCCGGCGATACCAAAGTTACCGATCTGCTGATCGCCGCCGCTGAAACGGCGCTCCGGGGAGAGTCGACTGCGGCTGCAGTGGTGGCGGTGGTAGAGCGCTACAGCGCCATTCAGCAGGAGCTGCAGCTCGATGCGCATCTGTCAGATGAAATCGCAGCCGACCTGCAACGCCGGATCGACTCCGACTGCTCAAACGCCGACCGTTTTCTCGACCTGATTAAGGCGGCCGGCGAGGACTACTCTGCCCGTATAGTGGCCGCCGTCATGCAGAGTCGCGGGATTGCCGCCCTCTATCTCAACCCCGCCACTGCCGGCATGTTGCTGGAGGGAGAAGCCGGCAATGCTACCCTCTGTCCGGCGGCCAACGAGCTGCTGGCAGAGCGCGTAAGCGCTGCCCTGCAGCAACCGGAGCAGCCGATAGTCGTCTTCCCCGGCTTCTTCGGGGCCCGTAGCGATGGCTCGATCGCCACTTTTCCCCGTGGTGGTTCCGATATCACCGGTGCCATTCTCGCTGCCGCCCTCAAGGCTGAGAGCTATGAGAACTTTACCGACGTCGATACCGTCTACGCTGTCGATCCACGTCTGGTACCGGAGGTGCATCATGGCATCCATGAGATGACCTACCGCGAGATGCGCGAACTGGCCTATGCCGGCTTCGGCGTCTTTCACGATGAAGCTGTTATTCCGGCCTTCCGTGCCTCTATTCCGATCAACATCCGCAACACCAACCATCCCGAACTGCCCGGCTCCTGGATTCTGCCACAGCGTGAAGCCAAGACCTGCTCGGTAGTCGGTATCGCCAGTGATGCCGGCTTCGTTGCCATCTACGTCGACAAATATATGATGAACCGCGAGCTCGGCTTCGGCCGGCGCCTGCTGCAGATACTCGAAGAGGAGGGCGTCTCCTTCGAGCACATGCCTACCGGCATCGACAACATCTCGGTGGTCATGCGCGATATCAACTTCCCCCCAGCACGTGAAGCACGGGTGGTAGAGCGGATCAAGGCCGAACTCAAGCCCGATGCCGTCCTCGTAGAGCGCGACCACGCCCTCGTCATGGTCGTCGGCGAAGGGATGCAGTATGCCGTCGGCATGGCTTCACGCGCCACAACGGCCTTGGCACGGGCCAAGGTCAACATCGAGATGATCAACCAGGGCGCTTCAGAGATCAGTATCATGTTCGGTGTGCGCAGCCCCAACAGGGTTGCGGCGGTACGCGCCCTCTATCAGGAGTTTTTCAGCGATCCCCCAGGAGCCGCTTCACCCTGTCGCTGCTGACGCCCCGCAGGTGGAGCAACTTGAGGCGTGTGGTAGCGCCACGCAACAGGGTGATATCACCGCTGCTGATCTTCAGCTCTTTGGCTAACCAGCGTACTAACACCTTGTTGGCCTGCCCATCTACCGGTGGCGCCTGCAACCTGACGCGCAGCCACTCCTCCTCAACCGCAGCCACCCCGGTGCGACTGGCACGCGGCACCACCCTGACGGCGATTGCCACACCGTCACTCTGTTCACTCAGCCACTTCATGCCAGACTCATGAGAGAGAAGAAGGTTCGCAGCAGACCGCAGGTTGCACCGTAGAGGATATTCATGGCAAAGAAGTAGGCAAGCGGTGAGAGATCGATCAGGCCGATCATCAGGGGTCGTCGGCCAAAACCACCCAGCAGAAAGAGCACCGCCTCGCGCAGCAACTGCTGCAGGCCGTGATTCTGCATGATGGCAGCCACAAGGTTGGCCAAGACCACCCCCATTATCGCCCCGTAGGCATACTTGAAGATCTCTGCCAGTGAGAGAGCCGTCAGCCACGACAACTGCATCATGGCCAGCAGTGGCCTGCTCCAGTCGAGCGCCAGTGGCAGCAGCTCACCGCCTCCCGGCATCTGGCCTGTCAGCGGATTGCCTGTGTGCTGCAATTGCACTACAAAGAGGAGGTGCAGTCCGATTAATACCAACGCCATCGACCAGCGCGACAACAGCGAAAAGGGGCGTGTAAATTGGGCAAAGGCCTCGCTCACGCGATCACGCCGTGGGAGCGGCGTCATCACGGCAACCAGGAAACCGAGTCCCCAGAGGCGGATCAGAAAGCCGAAAAAGGCTGTGATACTGAAGAGCATGCAGGCCGGCCAGTCGCCCACCGGCAAGGCTCGTCCATAGCTCATGCCGATGATGATCGTCCAGCCATCTCCACTCTGGCTCAGTAAAACACCACGAAAGAGGAGGAGAAAGAGGAGTGTAACGGCGGCGATCGCCTGCGGTGGCAGACCAATCAGGACAGGCCGCAAAAAGTCAATCATCGCGTCGACCAGTCGCATCGGACCCGACAGCAGCGGATTAAAGGTAAACTCACGCGCTCCCACACGCCATAGGCGGAGCCAGAGCAGCAGCAGCAGGAGATTGCTGAGCGTCAGGATTAACGACAGCGCCACTACTCTTTACTCTCCCCGCTCTTGCTGCCTTTGCCACCCTTGCGGTAGCCGCCGCCCTTGCCGCCTTTGCCGCCGCCCTCTGCCAGGGCGCGGGAGGTGGCCGTGCCATACTCGCCGAGCGCCGCCCGGGTAGCGCCTGAGGCCGCCAACACAACATCAGTGGTGCGGAAGTGGGTCTTGGCCGTGTTGATCAAGGCTTGCGGACCATGCTGCTGTACCAGTTTGACTGCTGCCTGGCGCACCCCCTCAGAGGCCCCCTTGGGCAGCTCGACCCCATACTGCTGTCCCAGTCGCCGCAGTGCATAGAGGAAGCTCTCGCGAGCCAGCACCGAGGCCGCCGCCACGGCGATGTCCGACTCCGCCTTGTGGTGCTGTTCCAGCTTGATGGCCCGCCCCTTCTGCATCAGAGAGCGGGTAATCAGGTGTTCCGAGCCGAACTGGTCGGCAATCGCCAGCGGACAGTTGGGCATCGTCTCCAGCAGATTTTCAATCGCACGGGCGTGCGCCCAGGCCAACAGGCGGTTGACATTGCGGATTTTAAAGTAGAGCCGGTTATAAGTCTCAGAGCCGATCGAAACCAGCTTGAAGCGGTTGTTACCCAGCAAATTGCGCAGCTTGGTGCCGATGGCCAGTGTCTGCTTGTCGCTCAGCTTCTTGCAGTCTTTGACCCCGATCTGCTCCATAGCGCTGGCCAGGTTGGAGTCGACGTAGGCGGCGGCCACCACCAGCGGACCGAAAAAGTCGCCTTTGCCACTCTCATCGATACCCATGTGCGGTGTAATTGCAATGGGGTTGAGCAGCTTCTCATAGCCGAGACCGGCGCTCCCCAGCACCTCCGGCTCCAGCGTAAAGAGCACGAAATCTTCAGTGCCCCGCCCCTGAATCAGCAGCTTGCCGCTCTTGTAGATATTGATGCGGCAGTTGGGACCGTCTGCCGCCATGATGGTGTGTGGCACGACGGCCGGACGATAGTTGCCCTGGCGCAGCAGCGCCAGCAGCTTTTCACGCTGCTCATCATCCAGGGTGCAGCTATAGGAGGTACGAGGTGTAGTCATGTTGCCAAAGGATAGCGATTATTGTTGCAGTTGCGGGGCGCACTACTCCAGTCGGTTGCCCTCTTCATCGCCGAAGATGAAGACTACCTCGCCGGGGCGTATTCGTCGGTTGCCACGTGCGATGCGCTCAACAAACTCGGGGTCTTCTGCAAAACGGGTACGCATGCGCCGCATTTTGGCGACCTCCTGCTGCATTGCCATATTGTCGTGCTCAAGCTGAGCCCTGCGCTCCTGGAGTTTGCGGTAGTTACGGTAACGCGGCACAAGCATGTAGATGCCGCCCACGACAACGGCGATCATGGCGAGCCAATAGAGAAGAGTGAAGATTTTGCCAAGCCGGGTGACCATGAGTCTCTGATCGCTCCAAACGAAACGCTCCAACTGAAATGTGGCTGATTATAAACCACCCTCCGCCAAAGGTCAAACCCTGCCTCATTTACAGCTCACAATTTACCACCATACGCCCTTCCCTCCCGCAGACATTTGCTCAATGGCGACTGCTGTGGAGAGTTCTTAGCGATCAGCGAACCAGCAACGTGGAGAAAAATCCCCACAGCCCTCATTACAACGCAGTATTCGCTCAACGTTGCCAAGTAGCGGCGATCACATTGGAACGACGGCGGCCATCACGGCTGATAATGACAAAGGCGGCTTTACACGGATTGGGCACTCCCCTGAGATTCCAGCCACCATAGCCATCACGTGTGACATGATTCAGGTCGCGATGGGTACGGCTGGTTGAAATCCAATCGAACTTGCCACCGACCCACTGCCCTTCGTTGTTTTGCACAAAGAGACAACAGATGGCATCAGCCTGTCCGTCCGACATCCCCCAGGATGCCAGCGTAGAACCAGCCCACTTGTAGTAGAGATCATTGGAGGTAAAACGAAGTGACGAGATACGCGGCGAAGAAAGCTTGGCCCCTTCACCCTTGAAGTTGCCATAAATGAACCGGAAAGCGGCAAACGGAGCTCCATCGCCAGCCGTTGACGTTTCATCAGAAGAGCCATTTGATGCGGTATCCGTCCCCGTAGTCTTTGATGCGGTATCCGTCCCCGTAGTCT
>CAZRGQ010000036.1:13866-25732 GCA_964599645.1 uncultured Lentisphaerales bacterium
TTTGATGCGGTATCCGTCCCCGTAGTCTTTGATGCGGTATCCGTCCCCGTAGTCTCTGCTGCTGCACTCCCGGACTTCTCTTCCTTCTGTTGCCAGAAGTTTCCATTGACATCGGCGGATTCACAACCGACAAAGAGCATCAACGTTACCAAACCAGTCAGCAATCGCACTTCGCGCATCCTCTAATCTCCCAATAACAGGCTTAAAACGGTGTATTGTACCATTTTTAATAACCAATGCCAATCACATTTTACCACACTCAAAGAGAGCGGCCCAACGCCGGCCGCTCTCTGGCAGCGCGAAATGGGTCACAACCGTCGCTCGCCCCTGCCCGGCCAGCCGCTGACGCAAAGTGAGGTCGGAGCAGAGCTTTGTGATGGCTGCCCGCAGTTGCGCGACACTATCGGGCGCCACCAGCAGGCCATTGACTCCGTCTGTCACGACCTCAGCCGCACCGCCGGCAGTGGTCGTAACGAGCGGCACCCCCAAGGCCATCGCCTCCAGCAGGACATTGGCGATACCGTCGCGATCACCATTGCGCAGGCGGCGGCTCGGCAACACCAAAAGGCCGGCCGCCGCCATTATGGGACGCAGTTCGCCCTGCGTCAGGGCGCCGTGAAAAACCACCCTGGCGCGGACTCCCAACTTGTCGGCCAGCAGTTCAAGCCGCTGCCGTTCACGCCCCTCGCCCACCAGATCGAGTTGCAACTGACTCTCGCCCTCCAAGCCGACCAAGGCCCGCAACAACAGGTCGAAACCCTTTTTGGCCTCCAGACGCCCCACCGCCACGATCCTGGTGACTACCGTCGGTTGCTCCCGGCGACAGGGAAACTCTTCGAGCGGCAGGCCGTGGTGGATCAGGTGGAGTCGTGCCGACGGTATGGCCTCAAGCTGCAACAGCCGTTCATGTGCGGCCGCCGAACAGGCCACCACGGCGGCGGCTGTAGCGAGCCGTTGGCGTATCAGGACCGCCGGCTGTGTAAAGATATCCCAGGCATGCACCGCCACTACCAGCGGACGCCCTGCCACCTCAGCCGCTATCGCCGCCACATCACACGTGAGCCAGGCAAATTGGGCCACAACCACCTCCGATGACGCTGCCGCTGCGGCAGTTGCCTGCACCAGACGATACGAGCGCGCCAGGGCCAGCGCCTGGCGCGGCGCGTGACGTGCCAACCGCAGACAACTCCGCACCACTGCCCTGCATAGCCCTGCCGGCACTTTTCCTGCCGCCGGTACTATCGCTGCCGGCGGCAGGTGACGTTGGTTGAGCCCCGCCACGACTGAACTCCACCCTGCGGCTGCCCAGGCCTGCAGGTCACGGCGGATGAAGCTCTCGGCCGGCTCCGGCCCTTCACCGGCGACGACCAGCAGTTGCCGTTGCTGCTCCGTTCTGGCCGCGCTGCTCACGTCAGAATATGGTGCTCTTCCGAGAGGAAGATACCATCGAGGTTCATGCGTAGCTTCTCAGGGTTGGTGGCATACTCAAGCCCGGTCCGTTCGGTGATGGTGCCCTCCTGAATCAGGCGGTAGATATCCTGATCGAAGCTCTGCATCCCCTCCTCATTACCTGTCTCGATGGCCGGGTGCAGCTTGTCGAGTTGGTTGCGCACCACCAACTTCTGCACCATCGGTGTGTTGAACATAATCTCAACAGCCGGCACTACGCCCCCCTGTGCGGCCGGGATCAGACGCTGGCAGATGATCGCCTGCAGGTTGGCAGCCAGCGCCACCCGTATGCGGTCCTGCTCGGCGGACGGAAACTCGTTGAGCAGGCGTGGCACGGCCAGTGATGCCGTACCGGCGTGCAACGTGGTAAAGACGAGATGGCCCGTCTCGGCCGCCATAATGCCGATACGTAACGACTCGGGATCACGCACCTCACCGATCAGGATAACGTCGGGATCCTGACGCAACATCTGGCGCAGTCCCGTGGCAAAGGTGCTTGTATCGAGCCCGACCTCACGCTGCGTGATAGTCGACTGCTCATCGTGAAACTCATACTCGATCGGATCCTCGATCGTGATAATACGACGTGCCGCCGTGCGGTTGATAATGCCGATCAGCGCCGCCAGAGTTGAAGATTTGCCCGAGCTGGTGGTGCCGGACAGGATCACGATACCATCGGGTGCAGCCGCACAGCGCTCCAGCCGTGCCGGCAGGTTGAGCGCCTCCAACGTCGGAATCTCCGCTTTGACGTAGCGCATGGCGATGGCCGGCACTCCCTTGCCGTAGAAGATGTTGGTACGAAAACGCCCAACTCCCGGCTCAACATGTGAAAAGTCGCACTCGCGCAGCTCCAGGAGGCGTCTCCTGGCGTGCGTCGGTGCCAGCTCCTCGGCAATCAACGTGATCTCTTCATCGGTTAACGGTTCGAAAGCCGCCACATGCAACGCGCTCTCAACACGCATCACGGGACGCTGGTTGGGGGTGATATGCACATCCGAAGCGCCCAGCGCTACAGCCTGTGCCAACAACTCATGAATACTCGACATCGTTACAGCTCCTCTTTAGCGTTGGCGGAAGTAGAGGACCAACCCGGTGGCAAGCAGCAGCCCGTGTGGCAGCAAAACCCCGACACCCACGGGTATCAGATCCTTTTTGGCCAATCCACCACAGATCAATGAGAGTGCATAGTAGGCAAAAAAGAGACCCACGGCCATCATCACCCCGAAGAAGACACTCTGGCGCCCGGTGGCCACACCGGCCGGAATAGAGAAGAGGGTAATGATGAGACAGGTCCACGGCGACGCAATCCGGTTGTAGATGTCGTAGCGCCAGCCAACCTTCAGGTCGCGTGCCAGTCGGGGGCGCGCCTTGGTATAGCGGATCATGTCGCGCAACGAGAGGCGCTCACGTTCGCCATCGCTGTGGATCAGTTCGAGAAAGAAGTCGCGTGGCCGTTCGCGCAGCTCGGGCCACGACATCACTTCGATCACGGGACCGGGTGCCAACGCCTGACGCACTCCGCTACGCTCATCGTACTCGGTAATCTGCATCTCCATGAACCACCAGACACCGTCGAGCCAGGCAGCGCGTGCGGCAAAAGCAACGCGCAACGGCTGCCCCTCCTCATCTGTCCAGGTGATCCGCACGTTGTGCGCCCAGTTGGCATCGAGATCGAGACGTCCGATACGCCACTCGCGCCGTTCGGCTACGTTGAGGAAGGGAACATCGTAATAGATATCTTCACTATACTTCCCCGGCACAAAACGGTGGTTTTTGATCAGCTTTGCCGTACGGCCAGCCTCCGGTGCGTAGAACTCGCTGTTGAGCGCCAGCAGGATGGCAAAGCCGGTTGCCGCCCACAGAATCGGGGCGGTAATGGTGCTGAAACCGATGCCGTTGGCGCGCATGGCCGTAATTTCGCTATGCCGCGCCAACTGCCACATGGCATAGAGCCCCCCCAGCAAGAGCGAGGCCGGCACCAGCCAGTTGAGCACACTCGCCAGATAGCCCCCCAGATAGGTGAAAATCAGCGTCAAGGGCGGACGCGCCTGCAGTATCTTCTCAAACTCGCCGAAGAGGTCGATGATCAGGTAGATCAGCGAGAAACCAACCAGGCAGTAGATTACCGGCTGCAGAAACTCGCGCAATACATATCTGGTAAGAATGCGCATGGGCCACTAGCCGAGGTTGGGTGCCAGATCACTGCGGACGTAGTCGGCCACTGCCGCTTCGAGACTCTGAAAAGAGTGGTTGCAACCACTTGCGTGCAGACGTTGCGTATCGGCCTCGGTATAGTACTGGTAGTGGGCGCGCAGTGCCGGCGGCATATCGATAAAGTCGATTGCGGCGGTACGCCCCATGGCGGCGAAGACAGCCTGTCCCAGATCGAGCCAGGTACGGGCCTTGCCACTGCCGCAGTTGTAGAGGCCTCCCACCTCCGGCTGGTCGTGAAAATAGAGGGTAACGGCCACCGCATCACGGACATAGACGAAGTCGCGCATCTGTTCACCGTCGCGATAGTCGGGACGGTGCGAGCGGAAGAGCTGCAACCGCCCTGTGCGCAGAATCTCGCCATAAGCTTTGTGGACCACTGAACGCATCTCGCCCTTGTGATGCTCGCCCGGGCCGAAGACGTTAAAATACTTCAGTCCGACGATACGATCAAACCAGCCTTCACGTAGCGCCAGCAGATCAAAGTTGTGCTTTGAGGCACCGTAGGGATTGAGCGGCTTAAGCAGCGGCAGCAGTGCCGGGTCATCACTGTAGCCATGCTCGCCGGCGCCATAGGTGGCAGCGCTTGAGGCGTAGATAAAGCGTCTTCCGCCCGCCAGGGCCCACTCGCACAACTCGCGTGTGTAGCCGGTATTGTTGTCCGCCAGATAGTCGAGATTCAGCTCGGTCGTGGCGCTGCAGGCTCCCAGATGGAAGATAGTCTGGACCGAGCCGAACTCACCGGCGCGCAACGCCGGACGCAAGTCGCGCTTGTCGAGGTAGGCGGCATACTGCAGCCGGGCCAGATTCTGCTCTTTGGCCGGATGGTTGAGATCATCAACCACCAGAATCCCCGTCTCACCGCGCTGATTCAACGCGGCTACGAGGTTGCTGCCGATAAGGCCGGCACCGCCGGTCACGATAAATTTGATCATCTGCTCTCCGTTGCCTCTCTACTGTCTGCCGTCAAGTATAGCAACGTTGCACCCGTTTGCCAAAAGAACAAAGTATCTCATAGGCATGGGTTCCTTTGAGTCCGGCCCACTGTGCCACATCGATAGCCTTCTCCCCCGCTGTCCCGAGGCAGACCACTTCGTCGCCCGGTTGCGCCGCAGGTGCCTGTGCCAGCGAAACGGTGGTGTAATCCATCGAAAGACGACCCAGTACCGGACAGACCGCACCGTTGATCAGGACGTAACCACGGTTGGAGAGGGCCAGCGGCAGGCCGTCAGCATAGCCGGCAGCAATCGTGCCGACCGTAACCGCCTGCGGCAGGCGATAGGTGGCATCGTAACCGATTGTGATACCGGCTGGCAGCTTGCGACACGCCACCAGGCGCGTCTTCAGGCTGAAAACCGGCTCCAGTCCCAGCTTGTCGTCGCCTGCCGCAGCGACACCGTAGAGGTTTAATCCACACCGTACCATGTTAAAGGGCGGGTGCGATACCTCCGCAAAGTTGTTGATGGCGTCGCTGTTGGCGATATGAATGTCGTCAAAGGTGACACCTCTCCGGGTCAGACGATTCAGCATACCACAAAAGGCGGCAAGCTGTGCGCGGGTAAACTTCTCCCCGGCTGGCGTCGCCATCGGAAAGTGGGAGTAGATGCCGGCGACCTTGAGCGAAGGCAAGGCAGCAATCTCCGGCACGACCCGGCTGGCTGCCGCCAGCGGGATGCCGAGACGCCCCATGCCGCTGTCGATCTTGAGCTGCACCGTTGCGGTACGTTGCTGGCGCTCGGCCTCCATGGCGATCTGCGCGGCCCCGGCCAGATCGGCCGCCGGCAAGACTACCCCATGACGCACCAACTCGGGAATCTCCTCCGGCAGCAGCTCACCGAGCACCTGCAGCGGCACCCCGCAGTCGAGCAGCTCCAGCGCCTCCTGTGCCGATGCCACCCCGATACGGGCGGCCCCTGCCGCCACCAGCTCCGGTGCTAAACGACGAGCCCCCAGACCATAAGCGTCGGCCTTGAGAATCACCATGACACGACACGGCGCCACTACCCTGGCAATGCGCTGCAAGTTGGCACGCAGGCGTGCCAGATCGATCTCCAGCCAGGTGCGCGTATCCGGACTCCTCCTCATAACTCTCTCGTGCCCCTCACCACTCACCCAACCTATTCACCCTTGGTGCCCCCACCCTGCAACGTCGGCCAAAGGGTAACCGTATCAAACTTCCGTCCCTGATACTCAAGCTGCACGGCAATACGGCAAGGCGGCTTGAAACTCCCCTCTTTGATCTCAAGCGGTACCGGCAAGTTAAATTCGAGTTCAACTTCAGCGCCATCAATCACAAAGGTGCCACCCGGGGTGCGCCACTCAGCCGGATTTTCATTGGCGGCCACACTGAAACTGCTGCCCTGCGGCAGGTGCGCTGTCTGCAGTCGGCCCCTGATGGTGTCCCCCGCCTCCAGTTCAGCCGGCACCTCCAGCAGCATGTCACGGCGGATGCTCCACCCGCCGGCCTTGCCGTCAGGCGCACCTCATAACGATACCGTGTTGCCGGCTGTAGCCCCTTGACCGTCGCCGCACTGCGCAGGTGCTCCAACTTCTGATACGGCGTCCCCTTCGCGGCCCCCACCACCCGTGCTTCAAAGGGTGGCACCGTACTGCCGGCCTCCACCTTTATCGCAGTGCCGCCCGCCAGCGGGGCCACACTCACCTCGCCCCCCGGCGGCCCGCTCTCTGTAACCCAGATGAAGGTGGCCGCGTCGGGCCCGATCCAATTGACCGTCGGTGCGATAAAAAAATCGTCCGCAGCGGCCTGGAGCAGACCCGGCACTGCAAGGAGAAAAAGAGCCCGAATCAGGCGACCCGGGCGTCGAGACAAAGTGCGTGACTTGAACTGGTGCATTTTATACCTCTTGCGTTTTTGGCAATAGCGCGTTATGATAATAGGATATTTGGTGCTTGCTTGCCAGCCCAGACTCCCTCTCTTTCGACAACTGTTCCATGAAACCTAAAAACCCGCTCGCCGAGCTTGTGCCCAAGCTGTGGCTCTCTCTGAAAAACTACACCAAACCGGACTTCACTGCCGACCTGATCGCTGGCCTGACGGTTGGCTTGGTAGCCCTGCCGCTGGCCATGGCCTTTGGTATCGCTTCGGGCGTCACGCCGCAAGCCGGTATCTATACCGCCATTATCGCCGGTTTTATCGTCGCGGCTTGCGGCGGCTCCCGCACCCAGATCAGCGGCCCCACCGGAGCCTTTGTCGTCGTGATTGCCGGCATCATCGCCAAACATGGGCTCAACGGACTCTATCTGGCCACCATTATGGCGGGTCTTATGCTGGTGATCATGGGACTTACCGGACTCGGCACAGCCGTCAAGTTTATCCCGCGCCCCGTCACCATCGGCTTTACCAACGGTATTGCCCTGCTGATCGCCTCCACTCAGATTAAAGACCTGTTGGGGCTGCCTCTGGCAGAGGTTCCCAGCGAGTTTATGCCACGCATGAAGCTGCTGGCGCAGAATCTGGGAGGCACCAGTATTGCCGCTGTGCTGGTATCCGTCGGCTCGCTGGCCACCATTCTGTTGGTACCCCGCTTTACCAAAAAAGTGCCTGGCACGGTGGTGGCCCTGCTGCTCGGCACTCTGGTAACACTCATCTTCAAGCTGCCGATCGAGACGATCAACTCGCGTTTTGGCGGTATCCCCGCCGGCTTTCCCGACTTTGTCTACCCCAAATTCGACCTCACACTGATCCCGGAGCTCTTTCCCGCAGCCGTTACCGTCGCCTTTCTGGCCGCCCTGGAGAGCCTCCTCTCGGCGGTGGTGGCCGACAGCATGAGCGGCGACCGCCACAACTCCAATGCCGAACTGCTGGCACAGGGCCTGGCCAACGTTGCCACGCCCTTCTTCGGTGGCATTCCCGCCACCGGGGCCATCGCCCGCACCGCCACCAACATCCGCTCCGGAGCCCGTACTCCTGTAGCCGGCATCGTACACTCCGTCGTCCTGCTGCTGATCCTGCTGATCGCGGCGCCGCTGGCACGCTTTATCCCCTTGGCCACCCTGGCTGCCGTGCTGCTGATCGTAGCCTACAACATGGGCGAGTGGCGCGAGATCCCGGCGATTCTGCGTCAGGCCAAATCCGATAGAGCCGTCTGGGTCGCCACCTTTGCCCTGACCCTCCTCGTCGACCTCACCTTTGCCGTCCAGACCGGCATGTTGTTGGCGGCCATTCTCTACATCCAGCGCGTCACCCATACGACCACCGTCGCCATCATCACCGACACAGATATCGAGTGCAAACGCGAGGATCAGTTGCAGGACAAAGAGGTGCCGCCCTACGTGACCATCCTGCGGATTCATGGTCCCTTCCTCTTCGGCACCACCGACAAACTGATCAAAGCCGCCGCCAACCCGGCGCGCTTCGCACCGATTGTCATCTTGCGCCTGCGCGACATGACCGCCATCGACAATACCGGACTTCACGCTATCGCCGACCTCGGTGTGGCGATGCGCAAGGCAGGCAAGCAGTTTCTCATCTCGGGGGCACGTGAACAGCCCGCCGCGCTGATCGCCAAATCAGGCCTGCCACGCCTCATCGGCCGGGAGAACATCCTGGACAACATCGATCTGGCCCTGGAACGCGCCCGTGAGATCGCCGGCAGCTTTGAAGGCATCGGCGGTAAAAGCGCCAGCGACTTCTATCGCCACGCACCAACCTGATTGGTAAAACTACAGGCTAGGGGCGGCGCTTTCGCCGCCGCCCCTGCCAAGGTCAGCGCAGCAGGATGATGGGCCGCCGGGTTCGCCATAGAGCCAGACGGCACTGCCGGCTTTGCCGTGCTTGTTATTTGTGGGTTCAGTCACCTTGTCGATGTTGAGGCCGCCGGCCACCATAACGCAGGAGGCCCAGGGGGAACTTTCAGGATCGGTCAGATCAGCGTAGAGCGGTTCCACACCGCGGGCGCTGCCCGTTTCATAGAGAGCCGCCAACTTCTCCGCTTTGAGAGTTCCGGTGATGATGGCAATACGGCCGCCACCGCCGGCACCGCTATCGTGGTGCTGCTGGGCCTCACCACCAGTAGCTGAAATTTTGGGAGCACTGGCTTCATCGAAGGTCAGACGCGAAGCCATGACCCAGATTGAGCCGCCCGAGCCGGAGCCGGTGTTGATGCCTGAGCGGGCATGACCATTGGCCAGAAGCTGACCGCCCAAACCGTAGTAGACGGGAGGCGCGACTGAGTCGTCGACACCATGACCACGATTGCTGGCATTGATGCCGCTACCACTCTTGATGACGACGTTTTGCAACTGGAAGCGCACCGGAGCGCCGCTCTGATAGTGGGCAAACGGATAGAGCCAGGTGCCGCTGTAGAGGGTGGTATCGCCGGCAACGGTGACCAGACCACCGCCCTGGCGGTAGGTTTCGACATCATTGATATCACCGGTTTCACCGGCGTAGACTGTAAGGGTAGCGCTGTTGGTGAGGGTGAGGTCGCCACCGACTGTGAGAGCAGTGCAGTAAGGGGCACCACGGGCACCGAGTGAGAGCTTGGCGGCATCACGCAGCCACAGCTCTTCCTGAACGTGCAGTTCGTAGCAGTCGTCGTTGCTGCCACCGGTCGGTGCCAGGCGGAGGTGGTTGGCACCACTGCCACCAAGCTGCAGGTAGGCGTTGGTCGCCAGTGTAAGGCTCTTGACGGTGAGTGCGGCAGGAATCTCGAGGTAGACCGTCTCGTTGGTGATTGTCACGGCGTCTTGCGGTCCGGGGATAGCAACGCCATCCCAGGTGTTGAGGTCCAGCCAGTCGCCGCCGCTGGCAGCCGCCATCAGGTCGCGTGGTGTGGCCGAGGCGAAGAGAGCGATCAGTCGACGTGGCTGATCCATGGTCACCTGCAGTGAGGGGTTGGTGCGTTTGGCAGTCGGCACATCGCCGATCCACTCTACAAAGCGGCACCCAACATCGGGGGTTGCCGCGAGGTTTACTACAGCACCATCTTCGTTCCACAAGTAGCTGTTCCCGCTGACACTGCCATAGCCGCCGCTGGCGACGTCGAGGCGGTGGTGGAGATTACCCCACTGCCACTCCAGCCAGGTATCTTCGGTGAGATCGATGGTGACGCTGTTGCCGTTGCCACTTTACCGTTTCAGTTGAGTTGGACCAGGTATAGCCGGTGGCGTAGAGGCGTGAACGCTCGTCGCTATCTGCCACGTAGGCATACTCAGCGACGGTAAAAAGGGTTTCGCCTCCGTAAAGAGAGAATTTCCTGTCGCGGTTATCCACAGTTATCCCGATTTCACATGATGACACATTAACCGACTATAGTGCAGGTATTCGAATCCGCCTATTCAGACCCATAACCATGCCTTCACTGATCTTAAATGGCGAAACATTGCGCGTCACTCTCCACTCAAAGCGACTGGAGATTCTCAAGCGTGTGCACGATGCCCAAGGTGAGCGTCAGGAGAGCTATGAGGTGCCGTTGCACGATATCGATCATGTCGTGATCATGGGGCAACCGGCTGTCACCATGCCGGTTTTAACTCGCCTGATGGATGAGGGCATCCCGGCATTCTTTGTAACACGTCATGGACGCTGGCGCGGCTCGCTCTCGCCTGACAACAATCTCAATGCGCAACGGCGCATCATGCAGTATGAGGCCGGCACGGATCCCGTTTTCGCCCTGCATGTCGCGCGCAAATTGATCTATGCCAAAATACGCAACTCACGCCGGGTGTTACAACGTTTGGCGGCCAATCGGGAGCTGCTCAACGATCCCCGTCACCAGACAGCCAGCAGCGAGATGAAATCGCTGGCTGAGCAGGTCTTGTCAGCCTCTGATTTGGACCTTGTGCGTGGTTTGGAGGGTCTGGCGGCTGCCCACTACTTCCGCCAACTGACACTCTATTTTCCGGCAGAACTCGCCTTTAAGGGTCGTAATCGCCGGCCGCCACGCGACCCCGCCAACGCCCTGCTCTCCTTTGCCTACACCGTCCTGCTCTCCGAGATGGAGGGGGCCATACGGACGCATGGACTCGATGCCGGCATTGGGGCGCTGCACGCCAACCGTATCAATACCCCCTCACTGGCGCTAGACCTGATGGAGCCGCTCCGTGCGGCCATCGCCGACCTGATGGTACTCAATTTGGCCAACCACAAAATGGTCAAAGCCGAAACCGACTTCGAGTATACCCCGGAAGATGGCGGCGTCTATCTGAATGAAAATGGACGCAAATTCTTCTTTATCATGTACGAACAGACCATGACACGCCGCTTTGCCGCAGTCAAAGGTGAAGCGCATACTGATCTGCGCCGCGTCATCGACCAACAGGTTTGCATCTATCTGCGCATGTTGGAGCACCAGGAGTACGAACACGACTTTTTCTTCCTTCCCTGAGCGCCGCTAGCCATGTTATCGACTAATGTGCGACTTCAAACAAGCGATTGCCGCCACCGTCCGCGATCTGGCCACCTGGCAGATCGGCGAGACCGCTCCCCAGTATATAGTAAACGAGCAGGAGCCCGATGAGATGTTGCGGCTGGTGGCTTACGATATTTGCGACCCGAAGCGGTTGCGGCTGGTCGCCAAGAGTTGTGAAGATTACGGGGTCAGAATCGAGAAGAGCGTCTTTGAATGCGACCTCGCTGAAGAGAAGTTTGCCGAGCTATGGCGCATCCTGCTTTCGATTGTCGACGATGAAGAGGACTCTCTGATCGCCTATCGCGTCTGCAAGGCATGCGTCAAAGATACCAGAAGCGCTGGCGTCGTCGAACGTCCTGCCAAACGGCTGCTCTATATCTTTTAATGTCGGAGGCCGCCGGAAAACATCAAAAAGGGTCTGCTGCCTCCGAAAGCAGGATAATCCTGCCCTACAGTGAAATAGAAACATAAAACGACTGCATCGCTGCGACCTGCTATCTGTTGCCAGGCCATAAAAGCCTCTCCCTCCGAAACAGCTTAAAAACGACCTTAAAACCGTTGCAAAACAGCCCGTTTTAATGATACAGTCACAATCGACCACACAGCCGAAAGGCGATTGAGACGCCTCCTCGCTCTCGGCGGCATCGAACGCCGCGAGTAGGTTGTCACAATCGACCACACAGCCGAAAGGCGATTGAGACCTGCCCCACTGCTACGCTGCCACTCTGCCCCACTCGCACTGATAGTCACAATCGACCACACAGCCGAAAGGCGATTGAGACAGACCGGCGGCGGCGATGAACCAGGTGCCCGCGAGCGTGGTGGTCACAATC
>CAZRGQ010000037.1:0-25487 GCA_964599645.1 uncultured Lentisphaerales bacterium
GAACGCAAAAGGGGCGTTGCTGACAGCGCTAGATGGGGCGCTATGGGGGCAAAGTACCTTCAAGGGGAGTTAAAGGACTTGTAAAGGGTGGTTTTGTGGCGTTTTAGGTGGTTTGTGTGGCGCTTGCCGGCTGATGAGGTGAGTTTTGTGATTTCCGTTGATCGGCCAGATCATTTGTCTGGGCTTTATCCTTCGATGTGCCGTTTGGGCATGGTCGATACGCCGTGAGAACGCATTGGCCGGCAGATTAGGTGCTGCTTTATGAAGTAGAGCCTGTTACAGGCTTGCAAATCTCCCCATTTTGCTCGCAATTGGCCTTATTGATGGCGTGAAAGTATATAGGGTCTGTCCCTAATAAAGGATATCAAGTTAATAGGGTCTGTCCCTAATAAGAGCTGATAGGGTCTGTCCCTAATAGTACAAGCGTGAATTGAGAGTTTGACGTAACATCTTGATCGTTGTCTTATAAACTTTAAGCGGGAGAGATGCGTGAGTTGTTTTGTGAAACACTGCTATTGCTGTCGCTGGTGAGTGAGTAACACCACCTGGAGTCCGACTATGACTAAGAGAGGAGGTGACCAACTATGCCAATCAAGGTGCGCACAACCCAGTCGGTACTGGCGGCTGGGTTGAATGATGGAGAGTGGCACCACTTGGTGGGGGTGCGCCAGGGTGCGATGATGGCGCTTTACGTCGACGGGACTCTCTATGCAACCAACTTCAGTGTGATGCCGGAACCATTCGAGACGTCATATCCCTTTGGTATAGGGGTCGCTGCACTAACCGAGGCTTGACGCCGGCGGGTCGCTGGTTTAAGCTCTCTACTTGTCGACCCACTCTCTACCGCTGTTGGTGGCAGGCTGTTGCGGTCCGAGGCGAAAGGAAACGATGAGCAATTTCAAGATTGGTGTATTGTCCGATGGTTTCAAACTGCCGCCACTCGACGGAATTCGTCTGGCAGCCGAACTGGGCGCTGAAGGCGTGCAGATCTATACCGTGCAGGGGCCGATGGCTCCTGCGGCGTTAGCGCCGGCAAAACGACGCGAGTTGCGCACTCTGGTGGCTGATCTGGGTATCGAAATTTCGGCGATCTGCGGCGATCTGGGTGGCGGATTCCACGATCCCGCCAAGAACCCCGGCTATATCGCGCTCTCAAAAGAGATCGTAGATCTGGCAGTCGATATCGGTACCCCGGTGGTGACGACGCATATCGGCGTGACGCCTGCAGATCGTAACGATCCTGTCTACCAGATAATGCTGGCGGCCTGTCGTGAGTTGGCCGACTATGCCGCTGCGCGTAAAGTTACTTTTGCCATTGAGACGGGGCCGGAGCCGGCTACTGTCTTGAAGCAGTTTCTCGATGATATCGACAGTCGCGGTCTGGGAGTCAACCTCGACCCCGCCAATCTGGTGATGGCGGTGAACGATGACCCGGTGGCCGCCGTCTACACTTTGAAGGATTACATCGTCCATACGCATGCCAAGGACGGGGTGCAGTTGCAGCCGGGCAGTGCCGTCGCCTTCTACCACGGCAAAGAGGCCGACAGTGCGCCGGCAGTCGTCTGCAAAGAGGTGCCGCTGGGTGAGGGCAGTGTCGATTGGCCGCGCTATCTCGCCGCCCTGCGTGAGATCGGCTATCGCGGTTTCCTGACGATTGAGCGCGAGGTGGGCGAAAATCCGGCCGCCGATATCGCCAAGGCGATCTCCTTCCTGCGGGCGCAGCTTTGAGATGTTTTGGCACAATTGAGAAACCGAGCTGCTTGAGGCTTGTCTCCAGGCCGTTTTTGGCCTATATTGCCTTGTGATGGCGGCCAGATGACCGCTTGGAATGGAAATAGCGTCGCTTCTGATAGATGGGCATAGTATTAAAGAGTCTGGTAGCACTGCTGTTGCTGCTCGGTGCGCTCCCGTTGCAGGGAGATGCTACGAGTAGCGATGTTGCATGGCGCGATCCTTTCTGGCCGGTCGGTTATGCTCCCAAAGTTGTGGAGCCCGAACCGGAGCCCGAGCCCGAACCGGAACTGCCTCCGTTGCCGGAGCCAGTGAAAGCAGCGGTCAAGCAGCCGACCAAACCGCAGCCCGACTGGCGGCGTGCCCGGGCGGCTCTGCGCATCAGCGGCTTTGCCGAGGCTGATGGCAAGCGTATCTGTTTTATCAATGGCCGTCTCGTCAACGAGGGCGATACGGTTGTTTTGCCCTATAACGGTTTTCGCTATACCTGGCGTGTGCGGCGCATCGATGTCGACCCCGCACAGCGTGAATTTGACGAACTGACGGTAGAACCCCTTGAGCGTGGCAAGCAGTAACAACTTTTAAGCGGACAACTTTTAACCCATGCAGGAGCAGAGAGAGATGAAGATAACGGCCAGCCGGATAGTTGGAATCGTAACAGCAGCAGTCGTGCTTGGCAGTGCCGGGCAGGGGTGGAGTCAGGAGGAGGCGGTTGCCGCTGCCATTGCCGCCGAGGCGGGGGTGGCCGAGGCGGGGGTGGTCGAGGCGGCGCAACCTGTGGCACCACCGCAGCCGGTAGTGGTGGTAGAGCCTGAAGTGGAGGCCGTGATCGAACTGGCCGCCGAAGGCGAGGCCGACAAAGGCGGTGCCTTGAGCGGTAGCAGTGATGAGAGCGGGCGCATCACCGTCTCGCTCGACGATGTCGAGCTAGACGACGTGGTACGTCTCTTCATCCGCCTCTCCGGCGCCAACATCATCTGCAACGCCACCAACCTGCAGGGGCGTGTGACGGCCAACCTGCAGGACGTCGAGTGGCAACCGGCCTTCAAGGCGATCATTGCGCGCCACAATATGGTGCTGCAAGAGGATTTGCATAACAAAGGTATCTACTACGTCGAGCCGCGTAGTCCTGATGCCCCCGATCCATGGATTACCGAGACCTTCAAGCTCGACTACCTCAAGTCGAGTGAAGCAGCCGAGCTGTTGAAGAGTCTGCTGGGACTCGACGATCCTGATGCCAAGGTTACCGCCAAAAAAGGAGCCAAGGCAGCGGCCAAGGAAGGTGAGCCGGTGAAGGAGGATGTCGAGGTTGTCTTCCGCAAGGATGGCCGCGTCGTCTCCTACCCCGCCGGCAACATGGTGGTCGTCAGCACCACCGAAGCGAAGATGGCGGAGGTGCGTGGCGTGCTGGCCAAGGTCGATGTGCCGCGTCAGCAGGTCTACATTGAAGCCAAGATTGTGGAGCTGCAAGGCGAGGCCGGCAAGAAGGTAGGTCTCGATTGGTCGATGCTCGACGGCTATATGGTCGGTGTGGGTGAGATCGGACGACGTTACACCAAAGATCGTTCGCGTGAAAGAGGCAATGCAAAGTTTAGAGCTGGCGAGTACGCAGAGGTTTACGACCATACAGGCAAAAAAATGAGTACCGAGAGTGCCATTGGCACAGACCGGGGTATGGCAGGGGCTTTGATACCAACACAGATTGCCAGAGGTGGCACGGATTCGACTCTGTATGCAGGTGTGCAGTCGGCGACGCCCGGTTTTGCCGGCTTGGCAGGCAACAACGAGATGTCAGCCCGTTTTCGCTCTATCTCAGATGTCAGCACCGCCATCTTTGCGGCCGATGCCCTGTCGTTGGTGTTGAGTGCCCTCGAAACGAGTGAGGACGCCACCTTCGTTTCAAACCCCAAGGTGATTGTGGCCAACGAAGAGCGCGCCATTATCGACATGGCGACCAAGGAGCCCTATGTGACGGTGGAGATGAAGACCGATGGCACCGGTGACAATACCACCTACACCATTACCACCAAGATGGATGTGATTCCGGGCGACAAGGAGGAGAATAAAAAGATTCCATTTATTGAGCAGGCCTTCTTTACCTATGGAATTAAACTTGAAGTTACGCCGCGCATCAATAACGCCAGCAACATTACGGTTAATATAGCACCGACCCTGAGCAAGTTGGTGGAGTACTATATGCCTGCCGGGGAAGGCTCGACAAGATACCCCAAAATCGACTCTAAGCATGTTAGCACGATCTTCTCTTTGGGCGATGGACAGACAGCCGTGATCGGTGGGCTGACACGCACCTCTGACAGTGACGTGGTCAAGAAGGTTCCCTTGTTGGGCGACATTCCCATCCTAGGCAAATATCTCTTCACTCACACCTCAAAGCAGAAGACGCAGGTTGAGACGGTTATCTTCGTCACTGTGGGCATCGTCAATCCCGAGCGTCCCGAGATGGCGCTGGCGGTCCCAGAAGCCTCCAAGCTGATCCACAGCCGGGTTGACAGCCAAGGCCGCCTCTTGCAGACGGCGCCGCCAGTGGAGCAGGAGTGGCCCGAAGAGGAGCTCGTCGACGCCCCCGTGGCCGAGTAGCGCAGCGCTACGGCTGTGAGGGCTTGATAAGTTTGAACTCCGCCGGTGCCAGGGTGATCGACTCGACGCTGCCCTGGTGGTGGAGGTGGCAGGTGTGGGGTCGATCGAAGTCGATGTTGAGCAGGCAGATTTCGCCGTTGGTCGGGAAGTAACTGTAAGTGATGTGGTTACATTCGCTGCCCGGCAGTTGGCCGTCGTCGGTGATGTAGGTTTGGCCACGCCGCTCGAGGGCGAGCATGCGGTAGATTTCACCGACGAAGCCGACACCGTCAATGGTTGAGCTGGGGCCGATGTCGCGATCCAGGGCACCGGGATATTGCCAGATATTGAGAAAGTAGACGCTGCCCTGACCGAGACGGTGGCGTGTCAGCAACGGCTTGAACTTCTCATCCTCCACGGCGATTACTTCTGTGCCGGGTAGCAGTTCGAGCTCGCCATAGTTGATCATGCAGGTGCCATATTTGCGGCGCGGCATGGTGCCGTGGGGACGCTTCTCGCCGGGGAAGAGGGCCCAGTAGAACTTTTCGCCACGCCCCTTCACCTTTACACCGCAAAGTTCGCTGAAGTCGCCGCCGTTGAGCAGCTCGGAGTGGTCGTAGTTGATGAAGTTGCGGGTGGTGTTGGTGGAGAGGTGGGGAGTCGCAATAAAGAGAGTGCCGCCGAGGCGTACATATTCGACCAAAGCCTGGTATTGCGCCTGAGTGGCGCTGTTCCAGCCGGCAAAGAGGAGGAGATCGTAATTGGCGGCCAGGAATTTTGGATCGGGGTCGGTGGCGAAGGAGATGATATCGGTAGCGCCGTAGGGGGTGCCGGAGAGGAAGGGGTTGTTGTAAGGCCCGAGCACCGGCGGGCGCGGATAGAAGGTCTTGGTAAAGATGCTCCAACTGCGCTCCGGCATGTGGTGCATCCAGCGGGGATCCGTTTCAGCCTGGTCGTTCTGGCCGGCGATGACGGAGTTGGGGTTGTAACCACTGGGGCCGACAAAGTCGAGGTTGCCTTTGATGGCGGCGATACGCGCCTCGGGCTGCCCTTCAGGGGTGCCGTTGGCCTTGAGGAAGTCGTAAAACTCCGAGATGCGGCGGCGGTATTCGACACAGACAGGGGAGTCGTAGTTGATCTTGGGGTAGTGTTGGCGCGCTGCCGCCACGTGCGGTGCCGAGAGGCGGGGATCGTTGATTCTGATCGAGCCGAAGTCGAGCTTCGGCACATCGTGCATCGGTGTATCTTCGACGTGATCACTCTGCTGCCACCAGTTGCCGCTCTCGACGATGATCAGCTTGCAGCCGGCCATATACTTCAGATAGAGAGAGGTGGTCAGGAGCGGCATCTTGTGCGGGCTTCTGTAGGGGATAAAGGAGTAGTGCTCGTGAGCCAGGTCGGTGCCCCAGAGGGGGAGGTTGAACTGGCGGTAGAGTCCGCGTGAGATGGCCGAGGCGATGTTGATATGGGGGACGGCGTAGTCTTCGACCGCCGGAATTTCGATGCCGCCGAGCACCTCATAGTCGAGCATGGTAATGCCGCCGGTAACCATGAGCTGGGGCCAGCCGTCGCCCTTGCGGCGGGCAACAGCGGCTCTGACGCTGTCCAGAAAGTTATGCGCCAACTGGCCGAGGTCGGTGGCAGCGGCGGTCGCGGCGGCCAGCTCCTCCTCCTCTTCGCGCAGGTTGAGGCGGAAGCTGAAGACCTCGCCCACATTACAGCCGAGGAAGTTGTCAAAGTCGGGCTTGAGGCGCTCCAATTGAGTGGGGTGGGCATCGGTGTAGATCGTGGCCATGGCGAGGCCATGTTTTCTGGCCAGCGCCATCATGCTGACGAGACCGGCACCGAGGCGTTCGGGGTGTTGGGCGATCACATCCCAATCCTCCGGTACCAGGAAGCGTTTTTGCTCCCAGTCGGGAGCAGGCACCTGGTAGCCGAGCTCGGTAAGCGCCATATAGTCGGCCATCGCTTGCAAGCTCTGTTGGGTGGCGCGTCCATCCCAGATCACGACGAGATTGCCCTGATTACCGGTAGCGGCACGTTCGATATACCAGGCGGCATCGTGGTCTTCCGAGACCCAGCTCGTATAGTAGGGGCCTGAAGTTTGAAAGATGGTATCACCCCGGTTGAGGTAGACGGGAGTGCCGAAGTAGGTGCCACAGAGAGGTAGTTTCGTCTTCATGCGGCGATTATGGCATAACGCGGCCAGAAACGACAAGTAACCTTTCGCTCAATTTCGGGTTGGTGTAGTAGAAAACAGCGCTACCAGAGCTCATCGGCGGCGGGGGCTTGCGGGGCGGCGGGGGTGGTGTCGGGGGTGGCGGGGGTCATCAGCTCCAACGGCAGGACGGGTCCTTTCGGAGCTGGTGGTTTGGCGGTGGCAGGTGCAGGCACCGGAGCCGCTGTCGCCGCAGCGGTTGGTTTGGCGGGAGCAGCTTGGGGGGCGGCGGGTGGCGGTGTGGTCGGTTTGGGAGCGGGAGGTAGCATGGCCGGCAGCGGGGTGCGCAGCAGTTGCATGGCAGTGGCGTGGAGGGTGGCCGGTGAGCCGAGGTCGCCAAGCTGATGCGAGTAGGCGGGGGTCAGGAGCGTATCGTCGAGGTTGCGGCGCAGGGCGGTGCTGATAATGCGGGCGGCTTCGAGTTGCGAGAAGGCACCGATAGCGGGTTGCGGTTCGGCGGCGAGGGGCAGTATCAGGGCGGCCAGCGACTGGTTGGGGCGCAACATGCCTTGTAGTGAGCGTCCCAGGCGGCCGGCGAGGTCGCCAAGCACTCCCTGCTCGTTGGAGACATCACGCAGTCCGCTGTCGGCGCCGCTGCCGGCGGCGACGATCGGGGCGAGCTCCTGCATGAAGGTGGCGGTGGCGGGATCGGCGGCATCGCCCAAGGCGATCAGAATACCCCCGCTCTGAATATAGTTGACGAGGCGGATACGGAGGGCATCATTCTGCAACTCTGCCGGACTGCCGCTCAGGAAGAGGGCGGGAGCGCCGGCTTCCAGCAGCGGGTCGTTGCGGCCGAGATCGACCGTCATGTGGTACCACTCAACTCCGGTGGCCTGCGCCAGCTCCTGCAGGGTGCGGTCGGGCACGATGCCGGGCAGCGGCTGGTCGGGCAGGGCGGCCGAGAGGAAGGGGGGATGGCTGCCACTGAGGAGGAAGAGGAGTGCGTGGCAGGTGGCAATAATCTGGCGGTCACCGAGATAGCCGGAGCGGTGCCAGGCGTGGGGCCAGTTGTAGCGCAGATGGGCCTTGTCGCGCTCCATGATCTTGGATCTGTCGTTGGGATCGCGTTGCGGCAGCATTTCGGCCCGGGCCGCCATGCTGGTCGGCATGAAGGGGATGCGGCCAGCGGTGGTCCAGGTGCCGTTGGTCTGCTGCGTGGCCACCAATTCAAAGGCCATGCGGGCCCAGGCGTCGCCCAGTTCACGCCGTCGGGTGGCCGGGGCATCGCAGGCGGTTACGGCGTAGAAGTAGGCTTCGTAGGGGCTGACAGGGGCGACGCGTCCGCCCACATCGATGGCGGTAGTACGATCGGGCAGGGCCGTGAGCTGACGCCGGGCCGCCTGCAGGCCGGCGCCGAAGTTGGCGCGGAAACGTCCCAGGGCGCGTTCAAAACCGACCACATGGCCGATGTTGACCAGCGTGGTATAGCCCTGCAGGGTTGCCAGCGGGGTCTGGGGCGAGGGCAGAGGCGTAAAGCTGCGGGGGTCGACCGGCAGCCCCGGCAACATCTTGGACATGCGGTTGAAGGCGGTCACCGGTTGATGCAGGTTGGAGGCGGTCCAGTCGCCGCTGCGCTGTTGCAGGTTTTTGATGGCGTTGGCGGTGCGGGCGAGGATCGCCTCGGTCTGCTCGGGGCGCGGTACGCCCGTAATCCCCTCCATGCGGGGACGCCACGTCTCACGCGGCATCCGTCCGGTCGCCGCGGCGGCCCGCAGGGCCAGCAGTGTGACGGTGGTGCTCTCGAGGTCGGCGGTGGTCTGGTTGAAGATGTAGTGGGGCAGGCCGGTGATCATGATTTCGGCCGACTCATCTTCGCCGATCTTGATGGCGTAGTCGTCGATATCATCAAAGGCGAGGGCCAGCATGGCGATCCGGCGCATCTGGCGCTGGAAGTGGAGCAGGTCGGAGGCGGCATCTTCGGCGGTCGCGGCGCGTGCCAGGTTATCGGGGCGCTCTTTGGCGGCGAGGGCGGCGCGGGTCTGTTTGGTGGCCAGCTCCTGTTCATACTGATAGGCGGCCGCCAGCAGTGGCACGTTGATGCAGACAGGACCCCAGAGGCCGCGGGGCTTCGCCTTCGAGAATCTGGCCATCGAGGAGCTTAGAGGTGCAGTTGCGGGTGACTTCGGCGGCGGCCTCACCTGGCCAGTGGGCGAGCCCCACGATGAGCCAGGCGAGGTCGTGGGTGGCGTCGGGCACGCCATACTCTTCGATCAGGCGGATCAGCTCGTCGGCCAGCCGGAGGCGTCGGTGGCGGCCTGGTTGGTGAGGTAGGTGAGCCCGCGCGCAATCGAGGCACGCACGGCCCACTGCATGGCCGCCGGGTCGAACTGGGCGGCCGGTGGCACGACGATTACCGGACGGGCCGGTTGTGGTTTTGCAGGGGTGGTTTGCGCCAGAGTGATGCAGCCCAGAGCGAGCAGGGCAACCAGAGCCTGGCACGACAGCCTGAAGGATTTTCCTCTCATGGCGCAATCTTAGTCGGGTTGGGGGCTGAAATCAACTTTCAAATGGTTTGCGCTTGCCCGAACTCCAGTGAGACACTATCATTATGGGTCGAGTTATTGGAGGGAGTGCCTGCTGTTGGTCTCTCTCCCTTCTGGAAGGCTACATGGAATCTGATCCCAACAACAATAATTCACCCCAACCACCGCCGCTGCCGCCGTCACGCGATGGCGAGCCGCCCCGACCTCCACCACGCGCCATGCTGGCCTGGCTGTTGGTCTTTTTCCTGATCGGCATGATGGTCTTTGCCCTGCGCAATGGTGCGCCGGGTGGCTACCGTGAATTGGAGAATGAGGGGGTCTTCCGTCAGTTGGTCATGGATGGCCAGGTCGAGAAGTGCGAACTGATTCGCGAAAGCTCGGGCAAGACGCTAATCCGCGGTGTGCGCAAGGGCGAGGAGAACGATGGCAGCGAGCTGCCGAAACGCTTTACCGTCAGCGTGATGCCCGATACCGAGGAGTTGCGGCTCTTTTTGCGGCAGAATGGCGTGACGCCGCGCGTCAACTACACCAACCCGATCTGGGGTGCGCTGCTGGCACAACTGATTCCGATTATCATCTTCCTCGGACTGCTCTACTTCATCTTTATGCGGCAGATGCGCGCCTCAGGCATGGGGGCAATGAACTTCGGCAAGAGCCGGGCCAAGATGCTCAACCAAGAGAAGCCGCAGATCACCTTTGCCAACGTCTCGGGGATCGAGGAGGCCAAGGAGGAGGTGCGGGAGATTATCGACTTCCTCAGGGCACCGCAGAAGTTTGTCAAACTGGGGGGACGGATTCCCAAGGGCGTCTTGCTGATGGGGCCGCCCGGCACCGGCAAGACGCTGCTGGCCAAGGCGATTGCCGGCGAGGCCGGGGTGCCCTTCTTCAGTATCAGCGGTTCGGACTTTGTCGAGATGTTTGTCGGCGTGGGGGCCTCACGGGTGCGCGACATGTTTGAGCAGGGGAAGAAGAACGCCCCCTGTATCGTCTTTATCGACGAGATCGACGCCGTCGGGCGCAGTCGCTTTACCGGGATCGGCGGGGGGCATGATGAGCGGGAGCAGACGCTCAACGCCCTGTTGGTCGAGATGGATGGCTTTGAGACTTCGGAGGGGGTGATCATCGTGGCGGCCACCAACCGCCCCGATGTGCTCGATCCCGCCCTGATGCGGCCGGGACGCTTCGACCGCCAGATCGTGATCGACCTGCCGACGATGCAGGGACGTGAAAAAATCCTGCAGATTCATGCCAAGAAGTTGAAGCTCTCGCCCGAGGTGCAACTGCGACGTATCGCCCGCGGCACCCCCGGCTTCTCCGGTGCCGACCTGGCCAACCTGCTCAATGAAGCCGCCCTGCTGGCAGCGCGGGCCGACAAAGAGGCGGTTGAACAGAGCGATCTCGAAGAGGCGCGTGACAAGGTCTGGTGGGGACGCGAGCGCAAGAGCCGGATGGTAGACAGCGAAGAGAAGCGCCTGACAGCCTTCCATGAGGCGGGCCACGCTGTGGTGATGGCGCTCGTCAAGGGAGGCGAGCCGCTGCACAAGGTGACGATTATCCCGCGCGGCATGGCGCTGGGCGCCACCATGTTTCTGCCCAAAAAGGATCGCAACCACTTTACCCGTACCCAGATGCTGGCGCAGTTGGCGACGGCTATGGGAGGACGGGTGGCGGAAGAGCTCTTTCTCGACGACATCAGCTCCGGCGCCAGCCAGGACCTGCGTCAGGCGACCGCCCTGGCGCGCCACATGGTCTGTGATTGGGGCATGAGCAGCGAGTTGGGGCCGCGCACCTTCGGCGCCCGTGAGGAGATGATGTTCCTCGGGCGCGAGGTGGGGCGCAGTCAGGACTACAGTGAAGAGACGGCCCGCACCATCGATGCCGAGGTCGACAAGCTGGTGCGTGGAGCCCATGCGACGGCCCATACGCTGCTCGAGACTCACAAAGAGCGGGTGCATGCGCTGGTTGACCTGCTGCTGGAGCAGGAGACAGTTGATGGCGACGATGCCGAAGATTTGATCCGGCTGGGGCGCATCCGCACACCTGAAGAGCGTGAAGCCGATGATCCCGATCCCGATGCCGACAGCTCCGACTCCGATGCCACCCCCGATGCAAAGGCACCCGCGGCGGAGGGCGAGGCTGACGCAGTGCTGCCGGTGCGGAGCCCGGCGGTCCCGGGGGCTGACGCGGTGGGGGAGTCACGCGAAGAGGCAGAGGTGCAGAGCGGGGAGGAGGGATGAAGGGGCTGACACGCTGCTGCCGGCACGGAGCCCGGCGGTCCCGGGCATGGTCGGAGTACCGGCTTCAGCCGGAAGCCAAAAAGGGCCTTCAGGCCCGCCGCTATAGCGGCTGTTACGGGGTTGCAGGGTGGGGGCTGACGCACTGCGGCGGCGACGGCGCGCCGCCCTCCAGAGAGGGCATGTGGGAGTGAACAGGGGCGTGGTTATGAGCAAGCCTGTCTGGCGCTGCTGCGGCCGGGAGTTGCCCCTGTCGCAGCCGCTGCTGATGGGGGTGCTCAATGTCACGCCCGACTCCTTTTCGGATGGTGGCCGCCATAACAGCCTCAAGGCGGCGCTGGCACACGGTTTGAAGCTGGCAGCCGACGGTGCCGACATCATCGATGTAGGTGGCGAGTCGACGCGTCCCGGCGCCGCCCCGGTGAGTTGCAGGGAGGAGTTGGCCAGGGTGATTCCGCTGATCAGGGAGCTGGCGCGTGCAGTGCCGCTACCACTCTCGATCGATACCCGCCACGCTACGGTGGCGCGGGCGGCTCTCGAGGCGGGAGCTGTGATCGTGAATGATATCGGCGGCTTGCGCAGTGCGGCTATGGTGCGGGCGGTGCGTGAGAGCGGCGCCGGCGCCATCATCATGCACATGCAGGGGACGCCACAGACGATGCAGGTGGCACCAACATACGACGATGTCGTGCAGGAGGTGTACCACTGGCTGCAGGAGCGGGTGGCTGCGGTGATCGAAGCAGGTGTTGCCAGAGAGGCGCTGCTGGCCGATCCCGGCATCGGTTTCGGCAAAAATCTGGAGCACAACCTGGCGTTGCTGTCCAATCTGGAGACCTTTAACAGTCTGGAGGTGCCGTTGGCATTGGGACTCTCGCGCAAGCGCCTGATCGGCGAGCTGACCGGAGCCGCGGTCGATGACCGTCTGGCCGGCAGCCTGACGGGGCTTGTCTGGGCCATCTGGCAAGGGGTAGCGCTACTGCGGGTACACGATGTGCGGGAGTCGGTGGCTGCACGCCGTATGGCCACGGCCCTGGCAGGCGGCGGGCGGCAGGTAGTGGTTTGAGCGTGGCCTTGCGCATCTACGTCGACTTTGATGATGTCATCTGCGAGACAGCGCGTGACCTGGCGCGTCTGGCAGCCTCACACTACAACCGCAGAGTGCCCTATGAAGCGATTCGCGCCTTCAACCTGCGGGAGGCCTTTACTCTGGATGAGGCCGACTACCTGGAGCTGATGGCGGAGGCGCACCGCAGCGAACGGCTGCTGGCGCTGCAGCCGACACTGGGGGCGGTCACAACGCTGCAGCAGTGGCTGGCTGCGGGGGCTGAAGTTGAGGTGGTCACGGGGCGTCCCTGGGCGACATACAGCGCCTCCAGAGAGTGGCTGGTGCAGCATGGCCTGGCGACAATGCCGCTGATACACGTCGACAAGTATGGGCGCGAGCCGCGGTTGCCGGGGGCTGACGCGGTGGGGCGGGCCTTGACGGTGGCCGAGTTTCTGCAAAGGCGTTATGATTTGGCGGTGGAGGATGCGCCCCCAGCGCTTGAGTTGCTGCGGCGCTTGCCGCAGTGCCGCATTCTGGTCTATGATCGTCCCTGGAACCGGCAGGTGGCGCTGGAGCCGCCTGCGGTGGTACGCTGTCACAGTTGGTCGGAGATTGCGGCGCTGCCGGTGGTGCCGGCGCAGATGTCTGAAAGGCCGCAACAGCGGTATCGATTGAGGAGTTGAACGATGAAGAGAGTCTACAAGGTTGCCTTTGCCGGCTTCAGGCATGGGCATATCAACAGCCTGCTACAACTGATGGAGGCGGCAGACGATTTTGAGGTGGTGGCGGCTTGCGAAGAGGATAGCGCCACACGCCGGGCGTTGCAGCTTGGTGGCAGCGTCACGATCAGCCACGACAACTTCGACACGATGTTGCAGGAGGTGGAGTGCGATATCGTTGCAATTGGCGACTACTACGCCAAGCGCGGCTCGCTGGCGATCCGGGCGCTGAAGGCCGGGCGTCATGTGATTGCCGACAAACCGCTCTGCACCAGCCTCGATGAGCTGGCCGAGATTGAGTGCCTGGCGCAGGCCGGAGGGCTTAAGGTTGGCTGTATGTTGGAGTTGCGCGCCAACCCCGTGATCGCCACGGTACGTGAGTTGATCCTGGCAGGGCGGCTCGGCAAGATAACGCAGGTGATGTTTACCGGTCAGCATCCGCTCAACCGCGACACCCGCCCCGAGTGGTACTTTGAACCGGGCAAGCATGGCGGCACGGCCAACGATATTGCGTCGCATGCACTCGATATCATTCCCTGGCTGACTGGTCTGCCCTTTGCCGGAGTGACGGCGGCCCGTGAGTGGCAGGCCTTTGATGTGCGTAGCGAGTCGTTCCGCGATGCCTCGCAGATGATGTTTGAGCTGGAGGGTGGCTGCGGGGTCATGGGCGACGTCTCCTACTCCGCCCCCAACAACTTCGGTTACAGCCATCCCCTCTACTGGCGCTTTACCATCTGGGGCAGCAACGGGTTGGTCGAATTCAAGCTGACCGACAAGGTGGTGACTGCCTATCTGGCCGATGAGAAGGAGCCTTTGGAGCTTGCGGTTGCGACGGATATGCCGCAATCCTACTTTGATGCCTTCCGCGCAGAGCTGTGTGGCGGCAGTCCGGCACTCGATACCGCCTGCGTGATCGCCGGGGCACGCAACGTGCTACTGATTCAGCAGGCGGCCGACAAAAGGTGATTCCTGCTGCTGGCAGGGAGTTTAAGCCATGGCAACACTGGAAACATTCTATCGCACGATCAGTGAGACGGGTGGCTACACGACGCCGGCTGACCGCTGCAAGGGCCGGCGGGCACGCGGTCTCCGGGCGGGAGTGGGCTTCTATCTCGGAGCACTGGGGGGCGTGGTACGGCAGGGGTTGCGTGAGTTGCGCCGCAATAGCTTCACCAATGCGACGCTAGGTGAGCTGGCCTGGGGCCTGATGGACCGGGCTGAAGGGCTGGGGGCCATGGTCACCTTTGAGGGCTTTGAGTCGCTGGCCGGTATCCGAGAGCGGCCGGCGGTGTTGGTGGCCAACCACATGAGCCTGATCGAGACGATGGTGCTGCCGGCAGGCATCTTTGGGCAGGGGCCGATGATCATCGTCGCCAAACGCAGCTTGATCCGCTACCCCTGGTTCGGCCGCGTGTTGGAGGCATCGCAGCCGATTCTGGTAGAGCGCAAAAACCCGCGTCAGGATTTGAGCGATGTGATGGAGCAGGGGTGTCGGGCATTGGCCGGAGGGCGCTCGGTCCTCCTCTTTCCGCAGGGGACGCGCATGACGACCTTCGATCCGCGCTACTTCAACTCGCTGGGCGCCAAGCTGGCACGACGGGCCGGAGCACCGCTGATTCCGATCGCCTGCAAGACCGATTTTGCCCGGCCGGGACGTCTGCTGAAGGACTTCGGGCCGATCGATCCGGAGCGGCCGATCAAGTTTGCCGCCGGCCCGCGGCTTGACAGCTCTCTGCCGCAGCGTGAGTTGCAAGAGGAGTGTACGAGGCATATTGTCACCACCCTGCGGGCGTGGCAGATGCCGGTGATTGAGGCTGTGGCAGAGGACAAGCAAGAGAGGAGAGAAGAGTAGGATGGAGCATAACAATAGCGATCAAGTCACTTTTACGCCCGATCTGCAGGCGAGTCTGCTCTGTGATGATGTGCGTCAGGAGCGCAACGGCAAGTTTATCCTGATCGGTATCTTTGAACAGTTGCTGGTGCCGAGTTTTCCGGCGGTGTTGCAGCGTCTCTCGCTGGTGAACCGCTGGTGCAGCGGCAAGGGTGAGTTTCAGCAGTTGACGCGGATCACCGCCGCCGATGGTGCCTCACGCCTGGCCGAGGGGCGTCCCGTCACCATCAAGCTGGCCGACCAGAATCAGGTGGCCACTTCGGTGGAGTACTTCGTCAACCTCCGCTTTCCGGAGGAGGGCACCTACTGGATCGAAATCAACCTCGAACAGCAGCTCAAGCTGCGCTATCCACTCCACGTAAGGAAGATCAAACATGAAGGAAGTTGAAGAGGGCAACGAGCTGCGGCTCGACTTTGCCAAGTTGGCCAAGGTGAGCGCGCGTTCTCCCGACGTTATCCCAGTGGCGGTACAGCATGTGGAGACGGGAGAGGTGATCTTGGTGGCCTATACCAATGAGTTGGCGCTGAAGCAGAGCCTGGCCAGCCGTACGCTGGTGCTCTGGAGCACCTCGCGCAACGAGTTGTGGGAGAAGGGCAAAACCTCCGGCGAGACCTTCGAGCTGCTGGAGGCGCGAGTAAACTGCGAGCAGAACTCGCTCGTCTACATCGTGCGCCCGCGGCGCGGGGCCATCTGCCACACCAAAAACCGTGCCGGCCAGCCGCGCAACTGCTACTATCGTCGCATCGACTTTGAGAGCTTGAAGCTGGAAAACCTCGATCCGTGAGCAGGCGTTACCGCTGTCCCTATTGTCGTAGTGAACTGGCGGAGTTGCCGGCCGATGGCGTTTGCGGCCACTGCGGCAAGATGATGCGGCTGCCGCAGGCGACGACGCCCGCCGAGCGGGCGGCACGCCGCCGCAGGCGTGAACGTATCCGGCTGGAGGCTGAACGCAAAATAGCAGGGTTGGGGCTGGTGCCTGAGCCGAAGCTGTTGCGTTCGCGCAAGATACTCTTCGGGGCGATGTTTATCCTGATGGTGCTGGGAGCATTGCTGGTGCGGAAGGCCCAACCGGTAGACCGCGACCGGTCGCGCATCCCTCATCGCCTGGCGCTGCGGCATCTCGATACACTGGCCACGGCCCTGGGGCGCTATCGTTTTCATGTGGGCACCTATCCGGCCACGTCAGAAGGACTGGTGGCACTCTTGAACAACCCCGGGCAGGCGGGTTGGGATGGTCCCTACATCAACCAGTTGGTGCCCGACCCATGGGGCACGCCCTACCACTACGAACTGCTGAGCAACAGTGTTGTGCGGCTCGTGACATGCGGCCCCGACAAACTCTGCGGCACACCCGACGACCTGCGTCCCGATCCGGAGGCCTTTGACCCCGGCACAGAGTGGACCAACGGCTGGACGAGCGCCATCAACCGCCTGCCCGCCGTGCAGATCATGCAAATAAATCGGTAGGTTAATCTGTATCGGAAAGCATCATGGCTGTAATTTATAACAACATCGCTGAACTGATCGGACGTACCCCGCTGGTGCGTATCAACCGGCTTCACGACGGCCAGTCGGAACTGCTGGTCAAGCTGGAGTCGTTCAACCCCGGCAGCAGTCTCAAGGATCGCATTGCCCTGGCGATGATCGAGGCGGCCGAGCGTGACGGACGTCTCCAGCCCGGCACTCTGATTATCGAGGGGACGAGTGGCAATACCGGTATCGGACTGGCAATGGTGGCGGCGCTCAAAGGCTACCGTCTAATGCTGGTAATGCCGGAGACGATGAGCATCGAGCGCCGCAAACTGATGCAGGCTTACGGGGCTGAGATCGTCTTGACCGATGGTGCCGGCGGCATTCGCGGCTCAGTTGCCAAAGCAGAGGAGCTGCTGGCGGCAAACCCCGGTGCCTTTATGCCACGCCAGTTTGAAAACCCCGCCAACCCGGCAGTTCATGCGGCGACGACGGCGGTTGAGATTCTGAACGATACCGGGGGCGAAATCGCGGCCTTCATTGCCGGTGTCGGTACCGGCGGCACGATCAGCGGGGTGGGGCGGGTATTAAAGGAGAAGTTGCCGGACGTCCGGATCATAGCCGTGGAGCCCGACTCTTCACCGGTGCTCTCTGGAGGCCGGCCGGGACCGAACAAGATTCAGGGCTTGGGAGCCGGTTTTGTGCCGCCCGTCTACGATGCCAATGTGGTTGACGAAGTGATTCAGGTCTCCGCTGAAGAGTCGGGAGCCGTCGCGCAGGCGGCGGCCCGGCGTGAAGGGTTGCTGGTCGGCATTTCGGCCGGGGCGGCCCTGGCCGCAGCCCTCAAGGTGGCAGCGCGTCCCATCCTGGCCGGCAAGCGCATTGTCGCACTGCTGCCCGACAGCGGCGAGCGCTATTTATCAACATGGCTGTATGAGTAGACCTCGACAATGAGTAGACTCTGCATTGACTTGTTCTGTCAAATCCCCTACCATAGCGCCTTATTTTATGTGATTAGGTGCCGCTTGGGCGGCACAGCGGAAGCATTTCTATGGCAGTTACTGGACAGATAGCCGCCGTTAACGGCAATATGATTGCCGTCGCCTTTGAAGGCGCGGTGGCGCAGAATGAAGTCGGCTATGCCCGTTTGCAGGCGGACGGCGTCGATGAACGCCGCCTAATGTGCGAGGTAGTGCGTATCCGCGGACGTGAAGCCGACATGCAGGTCTTTGAAGATACCAGCGGACTACGGGTCGGTGACCAGGTCAGTTTCAGCGGTAATCTCCTCTCAGTCGAGTTGGGGCCGGGGCTGCTGGGGCAGGTCTACGACGGCCTGCAAAATCCGCTGCCACGCCTGGCTGAGCAGTGCGGCTTCTTTCTGCAGCGCGGCACCTATCTCAATGCCCTGGTACGCGACATCAAGTGGAACTTTACCCCTAAAGTGGCCGTCGGGGCGCGCCTCACGGCGGCTGAAACCCTTGGCACAGTGCCTGAGGGCATCTTCGAGCATCGTATCATGGTGCCCTTCGGCTTGCCGGGGACCTGGCAGGTAACCAGAATCGCACCGGCCGGCGAGTATACCGTGGCCGATGAGATTGCGACACTGCAGGATGAGGCCGGCAATCAGCAAAGCGTCGGGCTGATGCAGCGTTGGCCGGTGAAGGTGCCGATCAACGCCTATGCCGAACGCCTGCGCCCCAGCCAGACGATGATCACACAGCAGCGCACGATCGATACCTTCTTCCCTGTCGCCTTCGGCGGCACCTATTGCATCCCCGGCCCCTTTGGCGCCGGCAAGACGGTGCTGCAGCAGGTGACCAGCCGCCATGCCGATGTCGACATCGTCGTCTTTGCCGCCTGCGGCGAACGGGCCGGCGAGGTGGTCGAGACACTGCGCGAATTTCCCGAGCTGACCGACCCGCGCACAGGGCGCAGCCTGATGGACCGTACCGTCATCATCTGCAATACCAGCTCGATGCCGGTGGCGGCACGTGAGGCATCGGTCTATACCGCCGTTACTATCGCCGGCTACTACCGCATGATGGGACTCAACGTCCTGCTGCTGGCCGACTCCACTTCGCGCTGGGCTCAGGCGTTGCGCGAGATGTCGGGCCGTCTGGAGGAGATTCCCGGTGAAGAGGCCTTCCCCGCCTACCTCGAAAGTGTGGTGGCCGGCTTCTATGAGCGGGCCGGACGTGTGCGCCTCAAGGATGGCACCATCGGCTCCGTCACGATCGGTGGCACTGTCTCGCCGGCCGGCGGCAACTTCGACGAGCCGGTCACGCAGGCCACGCTCAAGGTGGTGGGAGCCTTTCACGGCCTGTCGCGTGCCCGTTCCGACGCCCGCCGCTATCCGGCGATCGATCCGCTCGACAGTTGGAGCAAGTACGAGAGTATCGTCTCCGATGAACGGGTCACCCGCATGCGTGCCATCCTGCGCCGTGGCAACGACGTCGCCCAGATGACCAAGGTGGTGGGTGAGGAGGGGACCTCGATGGAGGACTTTATGGTCTATCTCAAAGCCGAGCTGATCGACTCTGTCTATCTGCAGCAGGATGCCTTCCACGAAATCGAGTCGGCGACACCGGTGGCGCGGCAGCATCAGATTTTTGATCTGCTGGAAAAGATCGTCGCGGGCAACTACAACTTTACCGAAAAGGAGGAGGCCCGCCGCTTCTTCCTCACCCTGACGCAGGCCTTCAAGGATTGGCATCAGGCACCCTTGGCGAGTGAACCATACAGTGCCGGTCAGGCCAAAATCGAGGCGCTGCTGGCGGAGGGCATGGACCATGCATAAGGTCTATCACCGTATCGATCATCTGGCCGGCTCGGTGGCTACGCTACGGGCCAGCGGTGTCCGCTACCATGAGCTGGCCGAGATCAGCTCGCGCTTCGGCACCTCACTGGGCCAGGTGATCAAGCTGGATGGCGACAAAGTCTCGCTCCAGGTCTTCAGCGGTCTGCGCGGCGTCGCTACCGATGCCCGCGTCCGCTTCCTCGGGCGCGCCATGCAGGTGCCCTTCTCCGATGCCCTGCTCGGGCGTATCTTCACCGGCAGCGCCCAGCCACGTGATAACGGCCCCGCCCTTGAAGAGCAGCTCATCGATATCGGCACCCCCTCGGTCAACCCCGCCAAGCGTATCATCCCGCGCCGCATGGTGCGTACCGGCATTCCGATGATCGACCTCTTCAACAGCCTTGTCGAGTCGCAGAAGCTGCCGATCTTTGCCCGTGCCGGTGAGCCCTACAACCAGTTGCTGGCCCGGATCGCCCTCCAGGCGGAGGTCGACGTGATCATCCTCGGTGGTATGGGGCTCAAGTACGACGACTACCTCTACTTCCGCGACACGCTCGACGAGAGCGGCGCTCTAGCGCGCACCGTCATGTTTGTCCACACCGCTGCCGATCCCACCGTCGAGTGTATTCTGGTGCCCGATGTGGCGCTGGCGGTCGCCGAGCAGTTTGCCCTGCAAGGCAAGCGCGTGCTCGTCCTCCTGACCGACATGACCAGCTTTGCCGATGCCCTCAAGGAGATCGCCATCACCATGGAGCAAATTCCCTCCAACCGCGGCTACCCCGGCGACCTCTACAGCCAGCTCGCCGCCCGCTACGAAAAGGCGGTCGACTTCGACGGCGCCGGCTCGATCACGATTCTGGCCGCTACCACCATGCCGGGCGACGACGTCACCCATCCCGTGCCCGACAACACCGGCTATATCACCGAGGGGCAGTTCTACCTGCAGCAGGGCCGCATCGAGCCCTTCGGCTCGCTCAGCCGCCTGAAGCAGCTCGTCAACAGCAAGACGCGCGAAGACCACCGTACGCTGATGGATGCGATGATCCGCCTCTATGCCTCCTACCGCGAGACGGTCGAGAAGCAGTCGATGGGCTTCCGTATGTCGGCCTGGGACGAGAAGCTGCTCAAATACGGCCTCCTCTTTGAACACGAGTTGATGGACCTGAGCGTCAACATTCCCCTCGAAGCAGCCCTTGACCGCGGCTGGTCGATTCTG
Source organism: uncultured Lentisphaerales bacterium (assembly GCA_964599645.1). Lineage (GTDB taxonomy): Bacteria > Verrucomicrobiota > Kiritimatiellia > RFP12 > JAAYLN01 > JAAYLN01. Next base: position 20,386 of record CAZRGQ010000037.1, read on the forward strand.
AGTCGCTGCTTTGAACCCTTTGAAGTCGGCATTGCCAGCCGGCTGACCGACAAGTTCTGGGTAAAGGCCTCCACTGCCACAGCGGTGGCAGCCGACTGATCTGCAAGATGGCCAAGATCAAATATACCAAGACCGAGCTGAAAGCCCAGAGCGATGCGCTCAAGCGCTTTGAACGCTTTCTGCCGATGTTGCAGCTCAAAAAGCAGCAGTTGCAGGTTGAGATCGCAGCCATCAACGCCCGTATCGCCGAGGTTGACCAGCAGGAGCAGGCGCTCCTGACGGCCAGCGCCCCCTGGCTGGCGCTCTTCAGCGAGACCCGGCTGCCAGACGACCTGACCCGGCTGGAGGCGATCATCACCGAGAGCGGCAACATCGCCGGCGTCGTGATCCCCATCTACCGCGAGATACGGGTCGAACATGCGGCACTCGATCTCTTTGCCACTCCAAGCTGGTACGACGACGCCCAGGAGCTGCTGGCGGCCCGTCTGGCGTTCAACGCCGAGAAGGAGACGCTGGCCGAGCAGCGTCGACTGATCAGTCTCGAGCTGACCACCACCGCACAGCGCGTCAACCTCTTCGAGAAGGTCAAGATTCCCGAGTGTCGTGAAAACATCCGGGTGATCCGCATCCACCTCGGCGATGAGCAGACGGCCGGTGTGGCCCGCGGCAAGATCGCCAAAAAGCGGAGCACCACACCGGAGCCCGGGAGACTGGAGGAGGTGGCATGATCGTTCCGATGCAGCGCGTCATCCTGCTTGCTACCAGTGCCGGACATAACCGGGCACTGCGCGAACTGCAGCGCCTCGGCGTAGTCCACCTCGATATCAACCCCGGCGATGCCCCTGATCTCCGTGCCGCCGAAAAGGCGGTCGAGGAGGGCGAAGCCGCCTTGCGCCTGCTGAAAGCGGCTCCCGCCACCCCGCTGGAAGGCGTCGCGCCGTCGACGCCGCACTCCGTCACTCCCGCCGCCTCTCTGGAGGGCGTCGCGCTGTCGACGCCGCAGCCTGCCGCACCGACCCTCGACTCCATCCTCGCACTCAGCGCCGAGCTGGAGCAGCTCAGCGGTACGATCACCGAATACGACGCCATCGTGCGTGAAATCGGCCCCTTTGGCGAATTCGATCCCGTCGCTGCCGCCCGGCTCAACGCCGCCGGTGTGGCCGTGCAGCTCTTCCGCGCCCCCACCACGGTCACGCTCGATCCAGGGGAGGGCTATATCAAGGTTGTGGCACACGAACACCACAACGTCGTTGCGGTCGCCTTTGGCGCAGTCACCCTCCCCGAGGGGACGCTCCCGATTCCCCTGCCGGAGGAGCCCCTCTCGGCTACCATACGGCGGCGTCAGGCCGCCTGCGAGCGGCAGCGTGCCATCAACACGACCCTGAGTGCCTGCAAGGCGCATCTGCCGGCTCTTGAGGCCGAACTCGACCAGCGGCGCGAACTGCGCGACTTCGCTGCGGCCCAGGCCGGCAGCGGCAGAGCCGAGGGGCTCGTCTGGCTCAGCGGCTTCTGCCCGGCTGCCAAGATCGATCGTCTGCGCCAGGCTGCCGCCAAGGCCGGCTGGGGCTTTGTCGCCCGCGAACCGCTGCCGGAGGAGGAGCCGCCCACGCTGCTCGATCCGCCCGCTATTGCCCGTCCCATGACGCTTCTCTTCAAGGTGCTGGGCATCCTGCCCGGCTACCGTGAGAGCGATATCAGCCTGATCTTCTACGCCTTCTTCACTCTCTTCTTCGCCATGCTCGTCGGTGATGCCGGCTACGGTGCCGTTATCCTGATCACGACGCTGCTGATCCGCTCCCGCACCCGCAGCAAGACTGCAAACAGCGCCGTTGCCAACGACGCCTTCACCCTGCTCAGCGTCTTCGCCGGCGCCACGATCATCTGGGGCGTTCTCAGCGGTACCTACTTCGGCGTCTCGGGCGAACTCCTGCCGCCGCTGTTGCACCACAGCGTGGCAGCCTGGTTGGGTGATCAATCGAACATCATGTTCTTCTGCTTCCTGCTCGGTGCGCTGCACCTCTCACTGGCGCGCCTCTCCAACGCCTTGGCCCTCTTCCCCTCGAAAAAGGCGTTGGCCGAACTCGGCTGGATCGGTATTATCTGGACCATGTTTGCCACGGCCTGCAGCGTCTCGGTTGAAAACTTTGTCTTCCCTGGCTTCATGCTGCCGCTGGGCGGCATCTCGGTACTGCTTGTGGCGCTCTTTATGCTTGAGCGCAGCGAACTGAAGACCAATGGTGTCGACCTCGGCATGTTGCCGCTCAATATCATCAGTTGCCTCGGCGACATTATCTCCTATGTGCGCCTCTTTGCCGTCGGTATGGCCTCGGTCAAGGTAGCGGAAAACTTCAACGCCATGGCTCTCGGAATGACTCTCCCGCTTCTGGCAAAAATCCCCATCGTCATCCTCATTCTTCTGGCCGGCCACGGCCTCAATCTGCTGATGGGAGCCCTCAGCATTCTCGTGCACGCTGTCCGCCTCAACACCCTTGAGTTCTCCAACCACAAGGGGATCACCTGGGGCGGCTTCGCCTACAACCCCTTTTCTTATCATAACCCCCATCAGGAGTAACCACATGGAAATCGAATCCGTCTCTCTCAATACCGCCCTCGGTGTCGCCGGTGCCGTCATCGCCCTGACCCTGAGCGCCATCGGCTCCGGCCTCGGCACCGGCGCTGCCGGCAGTGCTGCCGTCGGTGCCTGGAAGAAGTGTTATGCCCAGAACAAACCGGCCCCCTTCCTGCTCCTCTCCTTCGTCGGTGCGCCCCTGACGCAGACGCTCTACGGTATGATCCTGATGTTTGCGATCATACCAAAGGCCGAGGCCGGCGCCTCCTGGCTCTCCCTCGTGCTGATCGGTCTCTTTGCCGGCCTCGCCATCGGCCTCTCGGCCGTGATGCAGGGACGCACCGCCGCTGCGGCCGCCGATGCCCAGGGTGAGACCGGCCAAGGCTTCACCAACTTCCTCGCCGCCATCGGTATCATCGAGACCGTCGCCATCTTCGTCATGGTCTTTGCCCTGATCGCCATCGGCAAGACCACAGTTAAAACCGAAGCTGCCGCAGACAACTCGAGTCAAGCCCGCTCCGTGCTGCTGAGTAGCCAGTCGCCATGCGTCTGACTGCCTCTCTGGCGCAGCGTATCCCCGAGGTAGTACCATGACTGAAGAACTGCAACAACTACTCGATCGCATCCGTCAGGAGGGTGTCGATAAAGCCAACGCCGAGGCTGCGGCAATCGTCGCCAAGGCGCGGGAAGAGGCCGATGCCCTGCTGGCCGAGGCGACCAGCGCCGCCGAGGCCCGGCGCGAGGCCGCCCGGCGTGATGCTGAAGCCTTCACCCAACGCGCCACCGAGAGCCTACGTCAGGCTGCCCGTGATCTCCGCATCCAGGTGGAGCAGGACCTGAATGCCACTCTCGAACGCCTCTTGCGGCGCGAGGTTGAGGCTGCTGCGGCCACACCTGCCACGCTGCAGGAGTGGATTGCGGCAGCCACGGCCGCCTATATCGCCAAAGGCGAAAAAGGCGCCCAACTCCAGCTCGGCGGCGCCGCCGCCAAGCTCGTGGAGCAGCTCCGCCTCGAAGCCGCCGCTGCTCCGCTCGAAGTGAAGTCCGATGCCGCCTTTCCCGACGGCTTCACGCTACACCTCGAAGAGGGGCGCATCGAACACTCCTTTACCACTGAAACGATCACCGCCGCCCTCGCCCGTCTGCTCAGGCCGCAGTTGGTCAAGTTTTTGCAGGAGGAGTAGTCCGCTGCGCCGGCTACCCTCACTGCTCTCCCTTGCACCCCATGAACCTCGACTACTTCATCGCCTCGCTCCCCATGCTGCTGCCCGGCCAGCCGCCGCGCCTCACTGTGGCGCAGTTTCGCGCCGCCTGTGACGAGCAGCTCACGGGAGAGCTGGCCGCCGCCGTGCGGGCGCTGCTCGACGATGAAGACCACAGCCACCCCTTTGTGCGACGCTGGCACAACTACGAAACGCACCTGCGCAACGCCATGGCGCGCCGGCGTGCCGCCCGCAAGCGCATCTCGCCCCAGCCGTGGCTGCGGCCTGCCATCGGCAGCGACCTCTGGCTCGAACAGGGGGTGCAGGCAGCCTTCGACCTGCCCGATCCATTACAGCGCGAACGTGCCATGACGCGCCTACGCTGGCAGGCGATCGACGAGCTGGAGGGTGTACAGCCGCTCACCACCAATGTGCTGCTGGCCTACGCCATCAAGCTGCGCCTGCTGGAACATTGGTCGCAACTTAATCAACAGCTCGGTGAGCAGCGCTTGCAAGAACTGCTACAGCCCTGATGTAGCCGATGTCATCGGCAGCAACTTAACCACTGGCTGCTGCACTCCCGGTTGCAGTAACATTTTTGCGGCTGAGAAGGGCGTGTGGAAGTGAACGCTGATCTCGCAGATAGCGCGGCTATTTTCGCCTGCTGCGCAGACACGCTGATCGCTGAAAATAGCCGCGCTTGTGCCGCTGGCCTTGGACCCTGCGAAGAAGGGGGGGGGAGGCAAGTAATAGGTGAGAGGTCAGAGGTGAAAAGTGGCTGACGCGGTGCGGCGGCGTCTCGCCCTCCAGCACGGCCGGAGTACCGGCTTCAGCCGGAAGCCAAAAAGGGCCTTCAGGCCCGACTGCGCAAGGCTGTAACCGAGACAGGCTTTTGCAACCGCGGATATCCGCGAATGAGAGCTGTGGGTATTTTTCCCCGCTGCGCGGGGGCGCTGATCGCTAAAAATTCCCTACAGTGATCGTCGTTGAGGGATCAGAGATTGTGAGCTGTGAGCTGTGATATATTCATTTGTCACGCAACGATTTGTATCCGGCTGTCGCCCAGGAAACAACGCAGTTTCGTCTTGCCAACCATTGAACTGCCTGCGAGCAGCTCGGCTAACGGCAGTTCTATCTGCTCTTGAATTACACGGCGCAGATTTCTGGCACCGTATTCGGCGCTAAGGGCATCAGTGCAGAGAGATGTAATCACATCATCATCTATCTCAAACAATAGACCGTGTCGCTGCTTAAGAGAATCTGCCAATAAATTGAGGTCACTAGCATCCCATAGACACCTTAAAACATGCACACTTCCCCCTTTCCCCCAC
>CAZRGQ010000038.1:0-24669 GCA_964599645.1 uncultured Lentisphaerales bacterium
CTTAAAGCCCCGTATACAGAGATCGGTCTGAACGCGACCACATTACCAACACAGAAGGCCATGCGCTAGGCGCAAAGGTGTCTGCGATACGCTTGTCAGCGAAGATATGCAAGACGGCAAAAAAATTGAACGGCTGATTATCAGAAACATCTTTGCTGCTAAGCGCTGATAAAGCGCCACAAGCGTTGCCGGTCGTCTGGTTTTGCATAGTCGATACCAATACGCGGCGCAGTGGTATAACTCACGGTGCCGCCATGATCCTCAAGCCAGATATCCTTTGAAGTGACCAGATATGTTCTGTTTAAGGCACGGGTAATCTCTGTGGCGCGGGTCACCCTGCCTGGTCCGTTTATCCCGCTCAGGCCGCGAATTAAGACGGCTTCCGGTGAGCCCGGAAGGCCGCTGACAACGTTAAACATCTCATGGATGCCGTAGCAGAGGTAGATATAGGCGTGGCCACCGGCGGCATACATGATCTCGGTACGTTTGGTACGTCCCCGGCTGGCATGACACGCTGTATCCTCACTGCCATAATACGCCTCGGTCTCGCTTATTTGCCAGCGCATGGTCCTGTGGTTCAATTTGCGGCACAGTATCTTGCCCAGGAGCTGCGGTGCCAGCAGAGGCGCCGGCTGACAGTAAAAATCTTGTTTTAAGCGGTTCACATGTAGTTCGTTGTTGCTGCAACCACAGAGTGGTAGCAGCGATGAGGGTAAAAGGTGTGGAATTATACCCTTCATTCCAGAGTGCCAAAAAATTCGTCGGTAGTGAGCCCAATATCCTTGATAATTTGCCGCAACAATCCAGGAGCTATATCGCGCCCTTTGTGCATGGGGACTGTTGTGTATCTGCCATCTTCGTGTCTGTATTGAATATGTGAGCCACGCTGACGTACAAATCTAAACCCCAGCATCTCCAACCTTCTGCACACCTCTATTGGCTTGAGAATCTTCACTTTGGCTATGTAGCTTAAGCGAAGACCAAGTTCTGAGTACCGACATACTCTGTCTCTAGCTGAGGTTCTCCGTCTTCAAGCAACATGGCAATTACTTCGGAGAGATTTTCTCTTAACTCATCCAGAGTTTCAGCTTGGGTGTGCGCTCCGGGAAAGCCAGGCACATAACCAACCAGAAGTCCCGTCGCAAGGTCACGTTCAATTACCGCCTGATATGTGCTTTTCATGGGGACATAATACCGAATAATCTCAATCAAAACAACACCTTGTTTGTGATTGGTCAGCAACAGGGGGGCATAGGAGGCGCGATAAGAGAATCGCAAGATAGCAAGGGACAGAGATAGCAAGGGACAGAGAATGTATGACCGACGGCGGGGGCTGATAGTGAGGGGACAGAGAACGACAGTGGCGCTGGGGAACGGCAGGAGGCACTATGTCGCTCTCTGTCCCCCGCTTATGCCCAGCGCGTCAGCCGGGCGCGTAGCGCCCCTGCCATATTCGTGTCAATTGGTGTTCATTCGTGGTTCTCCACCGCATCAGCCCACTTGGAAGTTAAACGTTCAGCGTTCAGGTTTAAAAACATTTTTTGCTGGCAGAAGGGTTTTTTAGGCACACACTAGTCGCTTAAATGGGCTTTCACATAGGATTTCAACACGGCATTAATTCGTGTTTGGTATCCAGGACCCTGTTCCTTAAACCAAGCAATGACATGTTGGTCGAGACGGATCGAAACAGACGACTTCCGCTCGGGCATCCGAACAACCATTTTTTTGAAAAGAGCCTTATTGACGGGAGGAATGTCAGAAAAATCGATCTCATCGTCCCGCATTTCATGCAGCCGCTTCCAGTCAGTGTCCGATTTCTTCTGTATAGAGGTATCGCTCATTTCGAGTCGCCTTTCGTGTGGAGATAATTCGCACTGTGCCGGCATCGGATTCGGTGAAGACGACAACGGCCAGAATGTCGCCTAACCACCCGATCCCGACCCAGCGGTTTTCACCGTATTCTTGTCGTTGATCCAAGAAAGTCACCATTGGGGAGTCGAACATGGCTGGCACATCCGTGAAGTCGATCCCATGCTTTCGCAGGTTGATCTCGTTCTTGTTCCTAATCCCACGTGAATTTCATTGCCGCAATTGTATATATGACGTGTATATACGTCAACTACTTTTTTAACTGCAATGGGTGATAGTGGGGGACAGAGAACGACAGTGGCGGTGGGGAACGGCAGGAGGCACCATGTCGTTCTCTTTCCCCCACTTACGCTTGAGAGGGGGGAAAGGAGCGAGAGCTGGCGTGATATTCACTATTGAATAGTTAAAACGGGCGTGATATTCACTATTGAATAGTTAATATTACGTTGTTATACTGGTGGACATGAAAAACAGAGGTATTGCAAACTATCTTAAGTCGCGCCATGAGTCGCCTTGGGGACGCTTGATTGCCTTGACCGGTGCCAGACAAAGCGGCAAGACCACATTGGCAAGATCCCTTTACCCGGGGTATGCCTATATCTCCTTTGATGATCCTGCCGCAAGGGCTGGTCTTGCCAACTTGTCAGCACACGACTGGATTGCACGTTATCCTCACGCGATACTGGATGAAGTGCAGAAAATGCCGCAGATTATGGATACCATCAAAGCGGTTCATGATCAAAGTGATTCCACACGACTTATCATGCTGGGTTCCAGCCAGATTCTTCTAATGGACAAGATCAAGGAGTCGCTGGCTGGTCGGGTAAGACTGATTGACCTCTATCCCCTCACTTTACCGGAGTTGGGCACCGAGGGCTGGGAATCTCCGGTGCTAAAATCCCGCTTTGTAAGATTTTTGGAAAACACCACAGGACTACAGGATGCTTTTGCCGGAGTACCTGCCCTCTCTGAGCTGTATGCAAGATACCGTTTGCTTTGGGAAAGAGGGCTTGAAATTGGTTTCATGCCGATATTGTGGAAGGAAGACGGCATGCCAGAAGAAGATGCTCGAGATTGGCTTGTAGACTATACAAAGACCTATCTGCAGCGGGATGTGAGAGATTTGGTAATGTTGCGTGATCTGGAACCCTTTGTCTTGGCCCAGCAGGCTGTAGCTGCACGAACAGGCTGTATCATCAATACCAGTAAACTGGCTCGTACAGCCGCTGTATCGCCATCTACCGCACAACGTTTTCTACGATATCTGGAGATAAGTTTTCAAACTGTACCTCTTCAACCATGGTTCAGAAATCTCTCAAAGCGACTGGTAAAATCTCCCAAACTGCACATGATGGATATTGGGGTGATGCGGGCTATTACCGGCAAGTGGCAAGGTATCTCCGGTAGTGAGTTCGAAAGCTCTGTTGTCGTTGAGATTTTCAAGCAGATACAAAACGCTCAACTAAATACCCGGCTCTATCATTTAAGGACTGCTGAGGGGCGCGAAATAGATTTGCTAATCGAGCTGGAGCAAGGTTACGTTGCAGTAGAGATAAAGAGTGCGCAGCAGGTCAGGCTCGAAGACGTTCGCAGTTTACGAGGTCTGGAAGAGATTTTGGACAAACCGCTGCTTGCCAGCCTGATCCTGTCGAACGACCAGCAACCACGTGCATTGAGCCCTTCAATCTGGGCTCTTCCGGTAGCCTGGGCACTGTCTCCGGCAGACAACCAATTTGTTTAACGCCCAACGTTTAACTTTCAATTTTTTGCCCCCCTCTACAGTGCGTCAGCCGAGCGCATAGCGCCCCTGCCATATTCGTGTCAATTGGTGTTCATTCGTGGTTCTCCACCGCGTCAGCCCAGCGGACCGTGGGGCTCCGCCTGTCTGTGCGTGACCGCATGCAGACAGGCCACCGCTACAACTGGATGGGGAGCGGGAAGGAAGCACGGGCAGAGGAGTACGCCCGACCCGCGACGCGATGACACCCGGTGCTGGCGCTGTTTGGGCATGATCGGGAGTCACGGGGTCATGGGGTCGAAGATTTAACGCTGAACGCTTAATTTTAAGATAAGCTGTGGCGTCTGACTGGCCCTGCATCGCCGGTGTACCAGCTTCAGCCGGAAGCCAAAAAGGGCCTTCAGGCCCGACTGAGCGATGGCTGTAATCGGAGCTGAAGCTCCTTGTTTACTGCCGCCTGAAGGCGGGACTCCGACTGCGGCGCGCTGCGGAGAGCGCACCCTACCTTGGCTGACGCGCTGCGGAGAGCGCGCCCTACCTTGGCTGACGCGCTGCGGCGGCGACGGCGCGCCGCCCTCCAGGAGGCCTTTGCACTATCAACGCGTCAGCCCACTCTTACTCCCACCACCGTTTAAGGCAGCCGTTTAGGTGTAAAGGTCTAAGGTCAAGAGGTTTAAGCAGGGCGTTTAAGGCTACCGTGTAAGAGTCGGGGAGTACTCTTACTTGTCACTCTTAAACGCTTACACTTAAACGACTGCGGCGCGCTGCGGAGAGCGCGCCCTACCTTGGCTGACGCGCTGCGGCGGCGACGCGCACCGCCCTCCAGGAGGCCTTTGCACAACCAGCGTGCCAGCCCACTTAGAAGTTAAACGTTCAGCGTTATCTGTTGCGCCTGCGATGACGTTATGTTACGCTCTATATAACGGATTGGGAGATGCCATGAGTATTGTTACGGCCAGTAAAGCGAAAGCGCAATTGCACAACCTGATAGACGAGGTTGCCGAGAGTCGTGTTCCGCTACGTATTGTCGGCAAGCACAACAGTGCAGTATTGGTTTCTCAAGAGGACTGGGAGGCGATTCAGGAGACACTCTATTTGTGTGCCATCCCGGGCATGAGGGAGTCGATTCAGCAGGGCTTGCAAACAGCAGTTGCCGAGTGCCATACGGAGCTGGAGTGGTGAAGTGGCAGCTCGTATACACAGGACAAGCCAGGCGTGATGCCAAAAAGCTTTCTCAATCCGGCTAAAGCCACAGGCAGGCCGTCTACTTGCCATTCTTGCAACAAACCCCTACCAAACTCCGCCACCCTACGAAAAGCTGGTAGGTGATCTGGCGGGGGCCTACTCACGGCGCATTAATATTCAGCATCGTTTGGTCTATCAGGTGCTGGAAAGAGAGCAAATTGTTAAAGTTGTTCGTATGTGGAGCCACTATGAGTAGCTCAACTTCCAACTTTGAACTTTCAAGTGGCTGACGCGCGGCGGAGACGGCGCGCCGCCCTCCAGGAGGCTTTTGCACTATCAACGCGTCAGCCCACTCTTACTCCCACCACCGTTTAAGGCAGTCGTTTAGGTGTAAAGGTTTAAGGTCGAGAGGTTTAAGCAGAGCGTTTAAGGCTACCGTGTAAGAGTCGGGGAGCACTTAATTGCCACTCTTAAACACCACCCTTAATCGTTACTCTTAATCGCTTATGCTTAAACGGCTGCGGCGCGCTGCGGAGAGCGCGCCCTACCTTGGCTGACGCACTGCGGCGGCGACGGCGCGCCGCCCTCCAGGGGGGGCCTTTGCACCGCTAGAGCATCAGCCCACTTAGAAGTTAAACGTTCAGCGTTAAATGTCCGGACAGGCAACGCTTAATTCTATCCTACCTTGGCTGACGCGCTGCGGCGGCGACGGCGCGCCGCCCTTGTCTGTCCTCTCAATCATCGTTATCCGGGGCTGGAGTTTTGATGCTCTCAAGCGGGAATGATTTTTGCTACCATTATCCTTTTATGCCGCAACAACGGTTGTCGGCGGCAGGCACCAGGTAGAGGGAAGCAGAGCATGAGCAGTGGAATTGAGAGCCAAGTCAAGGCGTTGCAGCAGTGTCGCGCAGCGATGCTGGAGTCGTTTGCACGGGTAATCGTGGGGCAGCAGGAGGTGCTCGATGAGCTTTTAATCACCGTCTTTGCCGGTGGCCACAATCTGTTGGAGGGGGTGCCGGGCTTGGCCAAGACGCTGATGATCAATACGCTCTCGCGCATGCTCTCGCTCAACTTCAACCGTATCCAGTTCACCCCCGACCTGATGCCTTCCGATATCACCGGCACCAATATCATCGAGGAGGATCAGACGACGGGACGGCGCGGGACGGTCTTTATGGCCGGTCCGATCTTTGCCAATATCATCCTGGCCGATGAGATCAACCGCACGCCGCCCAAGACGCAGGCGGCGCTCTTGCAGGCGATGCAGGAGAAGGAGGTGACCGCCGGCGGCAAGACACACCAGCTTGAACGTCCCTTCTTCGTCCTGGCGACGCAGAATCCGATCGACCAGGAGGGGACCTATCCGCTGCCGGAGGCGCAGAAGGACCGCTTTCTGCTCAATACCTTTATCGGCTATCCGAGTGTGACGGAGGAGGAGCAGATCGTCGCCCTGACGACGACCAACGAGGAGGTGGAGATCGAGGCGGTCTGTGACCGCGCGGCGTTGCTTGAGTTTCAGCGGGTGGTGCGCGCCATCCCGGTGTCGCGGCATGTCACCGGCTATGCGGTCGACCTGGTGCGGGCCACGCGCCCCAACACCGACAACCCCTACAGCTTTATCCGCGAGCAGGTGGCGTGGGGTGCCGGGCCGCGTGCCAGTCAGGCCCTGATCATGTGCGCCAAGTGCCGGGCGGCGCTTGAGGGCCGCATCAACGTCTCCTGCAACGATATCCGGCAACTGGCGCTGCCAGTCTTGCGCCACCGCCTGGCGCCGGGGTTTGTGGCCGAGGCGGAGGGCATCCGCTCCGACGACATCATCAAGCGGCTGTTGCAGGAGGTGCCGGAGCGCAGCGATGGCTAAAAGCCACGCTGCGCGGCAGGGAGCGCCGGTTTGAAGCAGAGTCTACATCGCGGAGAGGGCGCGGGGCAGCGCCGCGCCGGCTGGCGGCGACTGTGGCAGCGGCTGCAGCGCCGGGTGGAGGTGGCGGCGCGTGGTCCGGTGGCAGGACGGGTGCGGACAGAGCCGCTGGCGGGGGACAACCAGCGCTATCTCGATCCGCAACGTCTGGCGCAGTTGGGGCTGACACCGCTGATCGCCCGGCGCGTGGTGGAGGGGTTTCTGAGCGGCCTGCATCGCAGCCCCTTTCGCGGCTTCTCGGTAGAGTTTGCCGACCACCGGGAGTATGTGCCGGGGGATGATCTGAAGTTTATCGACTGGCAGGTCTATGCCCGCACCGATCACCTCTACGTCAAACGGAGCGAGGAGGAGACCAACCTGCGCTGCTATCTGATGCTCGACCGCACGGGCTCGATGGCCTTCGGCACCGAGGGGTTGACCAAGTGGGACTACGGCTGTTTTCTGGCGAGCTGCCTCGCCTATCTGATGCTGAAGCAGCAGGACGCGGTGGGGCTGGCGCTGCTGGGCGAACCGCATGGCGTGTTGGTGCCGCCGCGCAGCCGCACACTGCACCTCCACCAGTTGATGCGGACGATGATCCAGAATCCGCCGGCGGGGGGAGTTGATCTGCATCAGGCCATCACCAAACTGGTGACGGTCTTGAAGCGACGCAGCCTGATCGTGGTGATCAGCGATCTGATCGACGAGCCGGAGCGTACGGCGCGGGCCATCCGGCTGCTGCGCAGCCACAAACATGATGTGATCGTCTTTCATCTCCAGGATCCGGCCGAGATCAACTTCGACTTTGACGGCGCGGCGCTCTTCCGCGATCTGGAGACGGGTGAGGAGATCGAGGTTGACCCGCAGTTGGTGCGCGAAAACTACCTGCAGCAGATGGCAAAACTGCAGGAGTTCTGGGTGCGTGAGTTGCGTGAGGCGGGTATCTCCTATGTGCCGCTCGATATCGCCGAGCCGTACGACCAAGCGTTGTCGGCCTATCTGAAACGTCGATCCGAGATGCGGGGCTAGGACTTGCAGCGATGTTGACCTTCCTGGCACCCATGGCTCTCTTCGGTTTGGCGACGCTCGCCATCCCGCTGCTGATCCATCTCTTCAAACCGAAGCGGACGCGGGTGGTGCCCTTCAGCAGTCTGCGCTGGTTGCGGGAGAGTCAGCAGCGCCTCTCCAAGCGGGTGCAGTGGCACCAGTTGCTGCTCTTTCTGCTGCGGGCGGGGATGTTGGCGCTGCTGGTGCTGGCTATTGCCAAGCCGCTGCTGGTGCGGCGCGGTGGCGGCGGGGGGACCCAGCGGATTGTGATTATCGATACGGGACGGGCCATGGGGTATGAGGGGGCGCGAGGCGTGACGGCGATGGCGCAGGCCCGCAAGCTGGCCACCGGATTGCTGCGCCGTGGCAGGGTGGGCGACCTCTACAGCGTCTGCGTCGTGGGTGAGAAGGTGCGGGCGCTCGGTCCGCTGGTGCCCGACCCCTCGCACTTTCTCGAAGAGGTGGCGCGCCTCAGCAGCGAGGGGAGCGAGCGGGCCGTGAGCGAAGCGTTGCGCCTGGTGCCGATGCTGCAGCGCGGCCAGCCGCGTCCGGAGTTGATCGAGCTCTACTTTGTGACGGCCAACCTCGATGCGAGTTGGCGGCAGTCTGATATCAACGACTTGATGGCAGCGCTGACAGTGCCGGTGCGGGTGACGGTGATCTCAACGGCAACGAGCGATCCCCGCAATGCCTGGATCGCCACGGCCGACCGTCTGCAGGGGAGCCGTGCCGGGGTGCAGATGTTGCGGGTGCAGGTGCAGGCCAACGATGCGGAGATTGTAAAGCGGAGTGTCAGGCTGACAGGAGTGACGGGGCTGGCACCGCTGGAGCGTGAAGTGGCGCTGGAGGCGGGGCGTCCCTCCTGGACAACCTTTGAACTGCCGCTGCCGGAAGACGACGAGTTACGCACGGGGGTGGTGACGCTAACGCCCTCCGATGCGCTGAGTGATGACGACAGCTACTGGGTCGATCTGGCGCCACGCGGACGCCAGACGCTGCTGGTGATCGAGCCGGATGTGACGCAGATTCGCGAGCTGCAGCCGGGGTTTCATCTGCGCACGGCGCTTGAGACGCTGGGCGAGGCGGCGCAGGGCGGCTTCAGAGTGGTGGTGCGCACACCGGAGGCGTTGCGCGAGAGCGAGGTGGCTGAGGCCGATGCAGTCATCTGGGTCGATCCGCAACCGGTGGCAGCGGGGGTGGTGGAGCGATTGCAGGAGCAGGTGGCAGCCGGTGTCGGGCTGGCGCTCTTTCTGGGGCAGGGCAGCGACAGCGACTTCTGCAACAGCGTACTGGCGCAACCGACAGCGGGTGATGTCGCCCTGCTGCCGCGCCGCATTGCCGGAGTAGTGGCGACGGGACGGGGTGAAGCGCTGGTGCAGTGGCAGGGGGTGGCGTGGCAGCATCCGTGGCTGGCGCCCTTCGCCGATCCGGTCTACGGCGATCTGGCACGCGCCGGTTTCAAGGCCTATCTGCGCCTCGATGGCGCGGCGAGGGAGGGGGAGCGCTTGCTGGCGCACTATCCCGACCAGACGCCGGCGCTGCTGGAGCATGACTTCGGTGCCGGGCGGGTGGTGGTGATCAACAGTTCGGCCAGTGACCAGTGGAGCGACTTCCCGCGGCGGCGCGGCTATCTGCCGTGGGTCGATGGTCTGTTGGAACACCTCGGCTCCCGTATCGAAGGGGCGCAGCTTGAGGTGGGAGATGCCGCCTATCGCATGGTTGGCGACTTGCAGGAGGGGAGCAGCGTGGAGTTGCTGGCGCCCGATGGCACAGCCGTCGCCGTGACGGTAGAGCGTCGTGCCGGACGTCATGCCATCCAGAGCGCACCACTGCAGCAGGCCGGTATCTACCGGCTCTGCTATACCGCCAACAGTGGTAAAGAGGTGGAGTTGCCGCTACCGGTACAGGTGGGACGCAAGTTCAGCCGCCTGATGCCGATGGAGAGCGAGATGCTGGAGGCGTGGTGGGCACCGGCGGCGGTGACGTTGGCCGTGGCCGAGTCGGGTGGCAGCGGGGCGGCGGTTGGTCAGGCGCTGCGCAGCAACCTGGAGCTGCTACTATTATTGTCAGCGCTGCTGCTCTTTCTGATCGAGACGCTGCTGGCAGCATGGCTGACGCCACGTGCCAACCCGCGTATTATCAACAGTTCGATAGTTGCCAGACGCGGCTTCTTCAAGGAGAGCAGTGAAGCGGAGGGAGAGGCGTGAGAGTAGATTGCTACCCCTTTATTCCGCCCGCTCTCATCTGGCTGAGCGGCTTGCTACTGTTGGCCGCTGTGATCTGGAGTCTCAGGCTATTGCAGCAGCGCAATGTGCCACCCTTCTGGCAGGGGGTGCTCGGCGGCTTGCGCCTGCTGGCGCTGGGAGTACTGCTCCTGATGCTGTTGCGCCCAGTGGTGCGTATCACGCGCGACCGTCCGATCAAGGAGGAGCGTCTGATACTGATCGATACCTCGCTCAGCATGTCGCGCCGCGACACGGAGGATGGCAGCTCACGTCTGGAGCAGCTTCTCAAGCGGATCGAGGAGCCGGGCTGGCGGCGGCGTCATCTGCACACGGCCACGCTCCACTGGTTCGCCTTTGATGAACAGATACGGCCGCTCGAAGCGGCTGATGCAGGGCGTCTGGTGGCGACAGGCAGAGAGACCGACTATGCCACAGCGCTGGAAGAGGCGCTGATGCTCTACCAGTGGGGGCTGGAGGATAGCGCCGCGCAGCGGGTGAAGCCGCAGGTGCTGCTGTTGAGCGATGGCGGCGATCGCGGGCGCAGCGATCCACGTAGTGTGGCGACACGGCTGGGAGTGGCGGTCGATTTCCTGGCACCGGAGACGGTGGTGCCGGAACCGGAGCCGCAGATGGCGATCAGCGATGTGCAACACAATCCGCGGGTGCTGCTCGGCTCTGAACTGCGCATGCAGGTGACGGTGCGTCAGGAGGGGTGCGCTGGCAGCGGAGCGCGGGTTGTGCTCTTCGAGGGGGAGGAGCGACTGCTGGAGCAGCCGGTCAGCTTCACGGCTGCACGTGAAGAGCAGCAGTTTATGTTGCAGTTTGCGCCCGGTCAGGCGGGGGTGCAGCGCTACCGGGTGGCGCTTGAGCCGGAGATGGCGGCCGGCTTGGCACCGCCCGACAGTGGCACCGGGCGGGTGGTGACGGTGCGGGTGGAGTCGCAGTTCCATGACCTGCTGGTGATCGAGCCGGAGTGGCGCTGGCACTTCCCCTACCTGCGGCGTGTAGTTGAGGATGATCCCGCCTTCGCCTTCAGTGCCTTTCTCTCGCGTGGCAGCGGCGTCTTTGTACAGTTCGGCGAGCCGCAACGGCGCGTCAATCTGAGCGGTTTTCCGCGCTCATTGGCGGAGTTGGAGGGGTTTGATACGTTGATTCTGGGCGATGTGCGACCCGAAGAGCTGCCACCCTCGCTGGCGGCGGCCTTGCCGCTCTTTGTGGCCGAGCGGGGCAAGTCGCTGGTGGTGGTGGCGGGGCCGCGCATCGCCACCTGGCTGCGTTATCCCGATCTGGCGGCGCTGCTGCCGGTCGAGCTGACGCCGGGCAGTGGTCTGCTTGATGGCCCGATCGCGGTGCGGATTGCCGATGAGGCACGGCAGTCGGCCTTCTTCTTTGCGGCACCGGGAGAGAGTTCGCTGCTGCGCTGGCAGCAGTTGCCCGACATGGATCAGATCTACGCGCCACAGCGCAAACGGCCGGCGGCGACCGTGCTGCTGGAGTCGTCGACCAAACGCAACGCCTTCGGTCCCCTGATTGTGGCTGCGATCCAGCCGTTCGGGCGGGGACAGGTGCTCTACCTGGCAACCGACACCTTGTGGAAGTGGCAGATGCTGGGCACGCTCGACAATGAGGAGAACACGCCCTTTAACACCTTCTGGCGTCAGGCGTTGCGGGTGGTGCGTCCCGAGCGGCTGGCCGGTGAAGGAGTGGAGCTCTGGCTGCAACCGGAGCGGAGCCGGGTCGAGCAGGGGCGCGAGGTGGTGCTTCATGCGCGGCTGGAGGGAAGCGCCGAGCGTCAGGTGCAGCTTGCGGGGCGCTATCAGATTGCCGGAGCGGGCGAGCTGCCACTCGCCTTCAACCCGCTGCCGGAGCAGCCGGGGCGCTTCCGGGCGGCCTTCGGCAGCGAGGTGGCGGGAACCTATGAGGTGGTGGTCGAGGTGACAGGCGGCGGTGAGATATTGGGCAGCGCAGCGACGCAGATTGAAGTGGTGCCACGTCCGGCCGAGTCGGCACGCGAGCCGGTAGACCTGCTGGCGCTGGAACGGTTGGCGGCTGCGACGGGCGGACGCAACCTGGCGCTGGCCGGGGGCGGGCGGGAGACGGACGCCGAGGCGCGACGCCAACCGCTGGAGCGACAGACGACGGCCTATGACCTCTGGTCAAACCTCACCCTATTGTTTATACTGGCCGTGGTACTGGGCTGTGACTGGCTGGTGCGCCTGGTGCGGGGATTTGTCTGATGAGTTCGGTTAACGAGAGAGCGGTTGCGAGTGCGGCGGCGCGGCGGGGTCTCGACCTCAACGCCGAGGTGCAGGCGCTGCAGCAGATGATCAGACGCAGCGGCCAGCGCTGGCGGCGTCTGGTGTTGCTGGAGGCGCTTGGTCTGGCCATTGCGGCGCCGCTCGGCTATCTCTGGCTGACCTTCGCCTTCGATGCCCTCTTCCACCTCTCGACAGGTGGGCGCTGGCTGGCGAGCGTCATACTGCTGCTGGTGGTCGGCTGGTTGGCGTGGCGGCTCTGGCGCAGTTGGCAGCGCGCCAACTTCAGCGATGCCCGCGTTGCCCTGGCGTTGGAGCGCAACACGCCGGGCGGCGTGGAAAATCGCTTGATCAACTCGGTGCAGTTGGCGACCGATGGCAGCCAGCTCCCGGCGGCGCTGCGGGCGGCGCTGGTGCGTGAGAACCGCGACCGCCTGCGCCAGATTCATGTCACCCAGGTGGCGGCCAGCCGGCCGGCCGTGATCCGGATTCTGCTGGCAGCCGTGGCGATCAGCATCGGGGTCGGGCTGCGGCTCTGGCAGCCGGAGCGCTTCAACGCGGCGGCGACCCGCATTCTGCTCCCCTTTTCTGCCGTGGAGCCGACCTACCGCACACGGCTCAAGGTGGTGCCGGGAGATGTGACGCTGGAGCGGGGCAGCGACCTGGTGGTGACGATCAGCATTGAGGGCGAAGTGCCGCGGCATCTGCTGCTGATCACACGCGAAGAGGGGGTGCGGATGTCGACCGAGCTGCGTGTGCCGCCAGGGGCAGCCTCGGTGACGCATCGCCTCAGCAACGTGCGCACGACGCGCAGCTATGCCGTGCGTGGCGGCGACTACGTCTCGCCCTTCTACACTATCACCGTGCCGCTGCCAGCGGCGATCCGGCGTTTCCGCACCAGCTTCCGCTACCCCGCCTATACCGGGCTGGCGGCACGCACCCAGGAGGGGACGAGCGGCGACCTCGAAGCCGTCTGCGGTACCACGGCCAGACTGCACCTGACGACCGATCGTCCGCTGGCGACGCTGGAGCTGCTCTGTAGTGCAGCCGAACAGGGGAGTAGCGCCCCGGTGGTGCGGCACGAGCTGGAGCGGGTGAGCGCCACCGAGTTTACCACCGAGATCGAGTTCAAGGAGACGCAACGCTATCAGGTAGAGCTGGTGGAGCAGGGGCGTGAAGCGAGCGGTAGCCGTTACTATACGTTGACGGCGCTGGAGGATCGTCCGCCCGATGTGCAGCTCTTCGGTCTGGCCGATGGCGACAGCGTGACCGAGGAGACGGTGCAGGCGTTGCAGCTTACGGCGCGGGACGACTTCGGCTTGGCCGAGGTGGGACTCTTTGTGCGCATCCGCGAGGCGAGCGACACACCGTGGGAGCTGCTCAAGAGTTGGCGCGTCGCCGGCAACAAACTCGATTTCAATGAGGAGTGGATTTTTGCACTAGCCGCCACGGGGGCAGCCGAGGGCGATGTGGTGGAGCTCTCGCCACGCGGACGCGATCACCACCCGGAGCGGAGCGGCACCTGGAGCGGTGATCAGGTGGTCACATTGAGTGTCGGTGGTGATGATGCCCGGCTGCAGATCGAGTATGCCAAGATTCTGGCCACTGAGCAGGGCTTGGGCGAGTTGAGCAACGCACTGCAAGAGGCGGCAGGCGGTGTGGAGCGGCTGGCGCGCCGTCTCGACAGCGGCGTGCTGGGACGTCTGGATGATCGGCAGACGGTGGAGCGTCTGGGCAGCGAAGTGAAGCCGCTGGCGGCTGCGCAGTCCGGGTTGCGCAACCGCACGGCGGCGCTGGCGCGTGACATGCCGGAGGGGGCGGGTAGCCTGAAACAGTCGGTAGCCCTGATCGCCGATAGTGAACTGGTACGCAGCATCAGGGCATTGGAGAGCGCCTTGACGCGTGAAGAGCCGCGGCAGCGGCAGGCCGGACTGGGAGAGTCGCGGATCACCCTGGAGCGGGTCGGGCGCAATCTGCAGGAGCTGCGGCTCGGTTTTACCGCCTATCGCGAGGGGTGGGAGGCCGAGCACATGGTGGCCTATACAGAGATGGCCGGCGTACGCCAGATGCGGCTGGCAGAGGCGTCGTTGCGCTATGCCTCCTTGCCGGCCGCGGCGGTGACGTCACGGGTACGGCAGGGTGGGGGACGGCGACAGGAGCGGGCGGCCGAGTTGGCAACGCTGGCCGGCAAGGCCTTTAGCGGTCTGGCGCAGCGGGTGGCAGGTGATGCCGCCACCCTGGCGGCGGCCTACAGCCGTGCAGCGGCAGCGCTGACGGGTCAGCCGCTGCAGGGGTTGCAGGAGCGCGCCCGGCGTGAGATCGGGAGCGGCAACTGGGAGGCGGCGGCCACAGCGCAACAGGCGGCGGCGGCAGCGATTGCCAACGTCGTGGAGCAACTGGCCGAGGCGCAGGCGGCGGTGGCGCGTGAGATGTTGGCCAAGCTGAATGAGCTGGCGCGTGACGATGCGGCCGCACAGGCGGCGCTCAAGAGCCTGCAGGCCGGTTCGGCCACGCTGGCGCTGGAGGGCAAGTTCAGCGGCACCGAGGTTTCAGAGTTGATCGCACTGGCTGCCGAGATGGAGAAGCGGCGCTTTGAGGAGCGACTGCCCGACTTGCCGTCACCCTTTGAAGGGAAGCTCTCCGACATCACCAAGGGGCATATCAAGGGAACCATCGACCAGGAGCAGGAGCGCGACTTCTCGATCATGAAGCTGGCCAAGGCGCCGAGCGCCGAGATGGAGATTGCCGAGGGGTTTGAGACGAGCGACAAACTCGACTTCTCGATTATCGAAAACTATGAGGATGTGGTGGGGGAGTTGCTCGACGAGGCCGACGATATGCGCGACTCCTACGAGAGCATCCAGAACCTGATGATGGGGCAGGATATCGAGGCGGGCTCGCCCGGCAAAGGCTCGCTCAGCATGGCTTCGGCCAGTGCAGCAGCCCCCACCGGCAACATGAAGCCCGATACCAAGGAGCATGGCGGCGTCTCGCGCATTGGCCGTCAGGGGGCGCGGGCCAGCGGTATCGCCGCCGGTGATGAGTCGATCAACCGGCGCGGACGTGACGAGGCGCAGGAGAGCAGTCAGGAGGTGCCCGATGTGGCCGGTGCCATCCGGGAGCGGCTCTCGGAGGATCCGGCCGCCGACCACTCGACCGGTGTCGGCGGGCGCACGGTGGAGGGCGATTTACAGAAGAGCTTCAGCGTCAAGGATGCCGGCGAGTGGCGTGATGAGATGGCCGAGCGTGGCGAAGCGCCACAGACGACCTACCAGATCGTCGAGCGCAAGGGGCCGCCGCTTTCGCCCGAGGTGGCAGAGCGGTTGCGGGCGATGGAGAGTCAGCAGGAGCAGATGTTGTCGCGCATCAAGCAGATCAAGAAGGAGCTCGACAACCTCTTCCTGCCGACCGAGGCGCTCGATGAGGCGAGCCGGCGTCTCTCGGCGGCCATGGATCGTCTGCGCCAGCAGCCCGATGCCGAGGCGTTCCGCCAGCAGATCGAGGCGTTGGAGAAGCTGATGGGGGCGGTGATGGTCTTCGACCGCCCTGAAACCGCCTTCCAGCCGAGTCTGCCCCGTGAGCAACTGCTGCGCGGCAAGGTGCTGGATGAGTCGCCCAATCCGCCG
Organism: uncultured Lentisphaerales bacterium; assembly: GCA_964599645.1. GTDB lineage: Bacteria > Verrucomicrobiota > Kiritimatiellia > RFP12 > JAAYLN01 > JAAYLN01. Next base: position 15,843 of record CAZRGQ010000038.1, read on the forward strand.
TTGCCCGGCTATGAAGAGCGGATCAAACGTTACTACGAGAGGCTGGCAGCGCCATGAGTTTCAAATATAGACGAGTATTGATTTTGGTCACGCTGCTGCTGGCTGGCGCTCTGCAAGGCGCTGAGGACAACATGGCCGTGCAGTCGCGGCTGCTGGAGAGGCGTTTCGACTGCCTGCGGATCAAGGGGTGTCGCGCCCTGGCGTTGGGTGAGTCGCAGTGCCAGTTGGCGGTCGCCTGCGAGGTGTCGCAGCCATTGGGGGCTTATCTGCTGCCGCTCGATGCCCGCGGGCAGGTGAGGGAGGCCATCGCATTGCCACCACCCGCCGGCGAGAAGCAGCCGGGCGAGGCCGTGGCGCTGGCCTATCATCCGCAACTGCCGCTGCTCTACCTCTGGCGTCGATCAGCCGGTGGAGAGCGTGGCAGCTTTGAGCCGCTGCTGGTCTACAACGTCGCCGAGCCGCAGCAGCCGCTTCTGGTCGCCAGCGCCTGCCGTGGTGTGGAGTTTGATGCTGCCCTGTTGCCATCGCGCCTGGCGCTTGATGAGCGGGGCAGGCGTCTCTACCTGCCCAATCTGCGGCGGCGGATTGACAGCAAGAGGAGTGATTTGCAGGTAGGCTATCTGCAGCTCGGTCGGGGTGGTATGCCACTGGTGCGCAGTGATGAGAGCGAGGCCATCACTATTAGCGAGGTCGGTGCAGCACAGCGTCATCCGGCCGGGCAGGGGCTGACTGTCGTGGGCAGCGAGATGCTGATCATGGCAGCGCAGCGTGGTCTCCTCTGCTGGGACAGCAACAACCGTCAGGCCGCCTTCAGCAACTACTCATTTGTCGGTCTGCCGCGCAATGAGACCTTTGTGGCGGCCGGGCGTCACTGGTTCTATGTGACCAACGACAAGAGCAACTTTCTCATGGCGCTGCGCCACTGCGACGGCTACCCGACCTTGATGCCGGAACGCCGCCGCGTGCCTGACGCCTCTTTCCATGGAGTGCCGCTGGTGGTGGGCGGCGCAGAGTCGCTGCTGATAGTGCCGGGGCAGGGACGACTGCATACGGTGGAGTTGGATCAGGATGGTGTGATGGGCAGTGACTATGGCGTAGTTGAGATCGCCGGACTTTCGCGCTATGCCCTGCTGGCGTGGTCGGAGCGATTCGATCGCCTCTACATCCCGGTGGAGGAGTTGCCATGAGGCTCAACTTGTCGGGAAGTTTACTCCTGGTGGCGCTCTTGGCGGCAACATCGCTGCCGGCTGCCACCATCGAGCTGAAGGGCGGCAGCGCCACTCGCATGGCGCTTATCGACCAGCAGGCGACAAAATTGAGCTGGGCCGGCGGCGGGCGCGGACGCGAGCCCTACACCAATACCGAGCTTGCGGTGTGGCCGGGGCGCAACTTCCTGATGGCCTTCGATCTGGGGCAGATTCCAGCGGGACAACGGATTGTGCAGGCTGAACTGCGGGTACCGTTGTCCAGAGTCTCAGGCACGGCGCCGCGTCTCTTCCTCTGGCGCATGGTCGCTGGATGGGGCACGGGTGTCTGTTGGGAGGCGCGGCAGCGCTATCCCGAGGTGGCCGGGTGGGTGGTCCCCGGCGGGCTTGCACCGGGTCTCGACCGCTCGGTGGTGCCGAGTGTCGTGGCCGGAGAGCTGAGTGTCGGAGAGTTGACGCTCAATGTCACCGACGATGTGGCCCTCTGGTATGCCGGTGTTTCGCCCAATCATGGCTGGATGTTCACGGCTGATGATCCCGGTGTTGCGCTCTTCATGCGCCCCCCCTTCTGGGATGCGGCCTCTGCCTGGAGTCTGCAACTCACCTACGAGCCGGAGGTGGAGGAGTGAGACGGCTCTGCACCCTGTTGCTGGCGTTGCTGCCACTGGCCGCAGCGGCCGAGACGATACCGTCGGCTGGTGAGCCGGAGGTAAGCAACCGCTGGCTGCCCGGTTATGCCATCCGCTATCTGGTAAGGATACAGGAGAGTGATGAGGAGATCGAGCGGCTGCGCACCGTCCAGGTGGCCTTGCCGACAGGCGGTTGGCTCAAATCCGATGCCAGCGATCTGCGGGTGGTCGATGAGCAGCACTATGCCGTGCCGGTAACGGTGCTCTCACACGATCCGCGTGGTGATACCCTGATTCAGTTTGCCCGGCGCGGCAGTGGCCGCTGGTATTGGGTCTATGCCGTCAACCCCAAGGCCGAACCGCATATCAGCGCCACCAAGGCGGCGGCGATCAGCCGCGCCCGTGAGGCGTTGCTGCGCGAACAGTCCGGGACGATGGAGCTGCGCAGCCGTGCCGCGCAGGCGGCCACCAATCTGAGGGCGGCCGAGGCGGAGTTGCAGCGACATGCGAAGACCTTGGCTGCGGGTGAAAAGGAGCATGAGAAGTTGCCTGAGTGGGTGGCGGCGCGTCAGCAGGAGTTGGCGGCAGCGCAGGCGGCCCTAGCGCCGCTGGAGCGTGAAGTGGCAGCCGCCCGCAAGGCGCAGAGTGCGGCGGCGCAGGCGGCGGCAAAGGCGCAGGCGGTGGTTGAGGCGGCGGGGGAGGGGGCAGCGCGTGAGGCGGCGGCAGCGGCGGCGCTGCCACTGCGCATGGCGGCGGCCGGTGCGCAGACAAAGCTTACCGCAGCAGAGCAGGCGGTCGCCAAGGCGGCCGCAGCGGTGAAGCGGATCACGGGCGAAGTGGAGCAGGGGAAGCAGCAGCAGTTGGCGACGTTGGAGTTGATCAAGGGGACAGAGAAGACGGCTGCCGGTGTGCGGCAGGAGATCGAGCGCTGGCAGGCGGAGGCACAACGGCTCTCTGAGCAGGTTGCCAGCAGCTCCGGCAAGGTTGAGGAGTTGCGCATCGCCTACCGGCGTATCGCGCTGGAGTCGGATCCCCGCCTCTATCAGGAGGGGCTGGCGCTGGAGGTGCGCGACTGGGGTGGCGACCAGCTCGATGAGCTGCACGATTGGCCTACGGTGGTGGCCGGCTTGCAGCGCTCGGACAACATTCTCGGCAACGCGCTGATTACCGATCTGCTGCAGAAGATGAACCCCTTCCGGCTGGGCGACAATCTCAACTTTGCCGCCTCCTACCGTGGCTATCTGGATATCAGGGAGAGCGGAGTCTACCGCTTTCTGCTCAATGCCGATGATGCCGCCTTCCTCTTTATCAACGACTATCTGGTCCACTCACGGGTCGGCCCCAACAAACCCTATGACCAGCGACTTGGCATCTTTGCCGTCGGTGATGATGTCGAGTTGGAGGAGGGGGTCTATCCGATCGAGATTCATCAGGTGACAGGCAACACCCCCGGGGCGATCGGACGTTGTGCCTTCTACTGGATGACGCCCAAAGCCAAGACCTGGACGCGTGTGCCGCCCGACGCCTTCCGTCCGGCGCTGGCCGGCATGGTGGTGCGGGCCGAGGCACCGCACGGTGTGCGTGTACCGTTACCGCTGATGGGGGTCAGCGCCTCGCTCAATCTCGGCGGCTGCGACCTCTTCCTGGCGAGCTTCATGGCCGAAGGAGCGCCGGAGGGCAACAAGGTGGTGTGGGAGTTTGGCGATGGACAGCGCAGCGCCGGCAGCCGGGTGGAGCATCTCTATTTTACTGCCGGCGACCATGAGGTGACGCTGGAGTCGCACCCCGGTCTGCCGCCCTTCCGCCGTCGCTTCCACCTCTGGCCTGCGCCGGTGGCCACTACTCCGTTGGCGCTGCACGATGCCGTCGAGGCGTTACGGTCGGTCGATCTCGATCAGTTCGACACTGCGCGTCTGGCGCTGGCCTACGCCTTTCTGCGGCTGAGCGGCGCTCCGGCGCGCTGGCCTCTGCTGGAGGGGGTGGTGGTGCGGTTGTTGCGCGAACCGCTGCAGGATTTGCAGTACCGTGTGGAGTTGATGATCACCCTGATGAAGGCGTTGGCACAGCAGGGGCGTGCTGCCGACGCCGAGGTGGTGGGGCGGGCGGCGCTGGAGGCCGCCGCTCCGGTGCGTTCGCTCAAGATCGCCGTGCAGATGCAGCAGGCGGAGATACTCCACCGCCAGATGCAGGAGTATGGCGCGGCGGCCCGGCTCTACGAGGAGATCGTCAGCGAAAACCGCCGCTATCCGCTGGTTGCCGTGCGCCAAGCGGCCACCGCCTGGGGCGATATGTATCTCGCCATGGGGGATGTCTCGCGAGCCGCCACCACCTACCGCCTGGCAGCCGGACTGGGGCGCGCTCAGGGGCAGCTCGCTTCAGTAGCCGATGCCAGCAAGCGGGGCGGTTTGATCCGCACCGCTGAAAAGCTGCTGCGCGATGGCAATGCCCGCCAGTCGCGCCAGATTCTGGAACGGATCGAGAACGAATACCCTGAGCAGAAGGTCGAGGGGCTCTTCCGCTTTCTGCGGGCGGAGTCGGAGCGTAGCGCCGGACTCTATGAGTCGGCCATTATGAACTATGAGACGGTCTTGCGCACACCGCAGTGGGCCGGTTACCATGCTCAGGTGGCGATCGGTCTGGCCGACTCCTGCTATCGCTTGCAGCGTTATGATGAGGCTCTCAAGTGGCTCGCGCTGGTGCAGGAGAGCGATCCGGCCTATCAGAGCCGCAAGGTGGCCGAGTTGCGCGGACTGGTGAATGCCGGTCTCTTTGCGCTCAAGACGGGGAGCGCAGATCAGCTCCACAAGCCGCGTGAGCTCTCGTTTGCCACGGCACCGGTTGTGCCCGGAGCGCAGCAGGGTCTGCCGGCCGCCGTGATGCTGGGAGCACCGGCGTTGGCGGGTGAAGCGCTCACCTTTACGTCGCGCACCGCACCAGCCAGACCCTTCTCGATGAACTTCGAACTGGCTCATCTGGAGGGTGGCGCCCTCTATTGGCTCGACTTCTGGTATAGCAACCAGTTCACCACCTCGCATGCCATTCCCATCCCCGCAATAGAGGTGCGCTGGGCCGGTGACAAGTCGTCGGAGAGGATTGAGATACTGCGCAACTTCGGTCTCCACTTTAAAGGTGGCCTGCTGCTGCGGGCGCCTGTCAGCCATCAGGGACGCCTGACGCTCACCTTCCACAACTGGCACGGCCTGCAGCAACTGCACAACTTGCGGCTGCGTCCTGTGATGGCCAGTCAGGAGGAGGCCCTGCTCAACTTCTTTGAAGGGAGGGAGACGCCATGAGACGAGCACTCTATCTCGTGTTTCTATTGCCAACGCTCTTTGTGATGTCGCTTGGAGCCAACGAACTTCCGCGCTACAGTTCCAACGGGCTGGGCGGCGGACTCTGGAGCGATCCGCGCTCATGGCATGGCGGCGAGGTGCCTGCAGCCGACAGTCAGGTTGTGATCAGCGGGGCCGACACAATCCTCTTCGATCTGACGCCGGCTCCATACCACTGCCGCGGGATCGCGATCGATCCGAACGGCGTGCTCGGCTTCGCCCTTACCGGCGCTACCAACCTGCTGCGTGTGGCCGGCACGCTTGAGGTCTATGGCACCATCCGCGCCGATGCCACACGTGAGCCTGAGAGCCGGGCGGGGCTGGCGCTCGTCTCGGAGAGTGGCCGTGAACGAACGATCACGCTGCTGCGGGGTGGGGCCATTCTGATGTACGGCGCACAATTTCCAGCCGGAGAGCAGCGACCCAATCTGGTCCTGGAGTCGATTACCGCCGCCGGAGCTGCCGATGGCGTGCTCCTGGCTGACGGCGATGCGATGATCGACCTGCAACGCATCGGGCTGGTGGCCATGCGCATCGAGGCAAACCGGCTCGACAACACCGGCTACAAACCGAATGAGCGCCTCAATCTCCTGGCCTGCCACTTTAGCGAGGGGGCCAATGTGCGCCTGGCGCACTGCGATACCGCCGTGATCCGCGACAACCTCTTTCTGCCTGCCGCGAGGAGCCGCAACAAGACGGCGCTCCACCTGACGCGTGGCAGCCTGACCCTCTGCCGTGGTAACCTGATCCGTGGCTACGAGCAGGGCATCTACTTTGCGCATGAGATCGATATCTCGATCCAGGGCAACCAGATAAGCGAGACGGTCAAGGCGGCGCTCAGCGGCGAACATGCGCGCAACTGCATGATCAAGGGGAATGTGGTCAGCAATGCGACTACGGGTGTCTCGCTGGCCGAGTCGAATGGCGTGCTTGAGGAGCTATTGCTCGACGATATCAGCCGGCACGGCATTACTCTGCGCCGGCGGCAGATGCAGCTTACCGATGTGACCTTCAAAAATCTGGCAGCAGAGGCGGTGGCGCTGCAGTCGGATGGCGCTCAGGTGACGCTGCTCAACGTCAACCTGACGCCAACCGATATCAAACTCAGCGGCAAGGCACCGGAGGATGGCCTCTGGGTTGAGATGATGAACTACCTCGTGGTGCGTCTCACCGGGCGGGTGCCAGCCCGTGCCATCCTGCAGGTGGCCACCGCCGCCGTCTCGGGCGGTGTGCCCAAGGGCGGGGCTGCCGATCTCAATGTGCGCAACTCGCCGGCCACCATCGATGCGGCCGGCTGGTCGCCACTGCCGACCACGATGCGTCCCCTGATCCTCCGCTCCTGGGGGCTGCGAGGTCCCGACCAGGTGGTGGAGGCCCCCTTTTATGATCTGGCCATCTACGGTTTTCTGCCCAAAGGCGGACCCGATCCACGCCCGCTCCACAAGCAGGTGGTGGAGCCCGGCAACAACTGGTTCCGCCCGCTGCCCAATGCCCCCGCCGCCACCCTTGAAATCAAACTGCCGTGAAGCTGCCCCTGCCATCCACTCTGCGACTCCTGCCCCTTATCGGGTTGCTGCTGCTGTTGGCAGGCCATCTGGCGGCGCAGCGGATTGTCACCTTTCCACCACCCGATACCAAACCGCCACCGCCGATGAAGTCGCCCCCGCGCACCCAGGCGAGCGGTGAAGACACCTTTCCGATCGGTGAAAATGGCCCCAGCATGCGCCGCTCGCAGGAGCGCCGCCCGCCACCGCCCACCACCCTGACGGTGATGGTGAAGGTGGAGTATGGCGAACAGCTCCAGTATACCCACCCCGATGGTACGGTGCAGGTTTTTGACCAGTGGCAGAGCTACAAGGATGATGGTTTCCGCATCATGCGCTACACCAACGAGCGACTCAAAGACGGCAACAACTACACCTACTCGACGCAACCGTTGGCGGCGGCACGTTTCGACCCGCTCGATATCCCGCTGCTCTACATGACCGGCGACTACGACTTCCTCCTCTCCGAGAGCGAAGTAGAGACCCTGCGGCGCTATCTGCTCGATGGCGGCACGATCCTCTTCAACGCCGCCCGCGGGCGTGACGAGTTTTCGCGGGCGGTAGTGCGTGAGATGCGGCGCGTCTTCCCTCAGAAGAACTTCATGCGCATCCCCCTCGACCACCCGATCTACTCCACCCGCTACCGTGTGGGGCAGGTGATGACGATGGTCAACGGCGTCCAGTTTATGCGCGACCCCTCGATTCACACGCTCGATATCGGCACGCGGGCCGCCGTAATTCTGGTGCCCGACGGCTTCGGCGCCGCCTGGAGTGAAGGCACCTACCATCCGGCCGGGCGCCATATCGTCGGCGAATCGGCCGTGCGGCTTGGGGTCAATCTGGTCGCCTACGTCCTCGGCAGCACCGAGTATGGCCGCTTCCTCTCCCAGACCTTTCCGCAGTACAGCGGGCAGACCCGTCCGGGCGACGTCTTCCGTTTTGCTTTGGGACGTTATACCGGCAGTTGGAACGTCAACCCGGCCTTGCAGAACAGCCTGTTGCGCGGACTCAACCGCAACACCGGCATCGGCGTCGACTACGCCCCGCGCCACCTCGCCCTCGATGACGAAGCGATTCTGCATGAGCCGCTGCTCCTGCTGACCGGCCACTACGACTTCGAGTTGAGCGATAGCGAGATCGTCAACCTGCGCAACTACCTGCGGCGCGGCGGACTGCTCTTTGCCACGGCGGCTGCCGGTCTTTCGCCCTTTGACGAAGCCTTCCGCCGCGAAATCAAGCGTCTTCTGCCTGACGAAGAGCTGATCACGATTCCGCCCACGCACCGTATCTTCAGCGCCGCCTGGAATCCGATCAACACCGTCGAGTATAGTGCCGCCGCCCTGCGTGAAGACCCGACGCTCAAATGGCCCGTCTTCTATGGTATAGTTAAAAACGACCAGATCGTGGTGCTCTACACGCCATTTGATCTCTTCAGCGGACTTAACCGCGAATCAAACGGTTACGCCCGCGGCGTCACCGCCGAAGATGCCCTGCGCCTCGCCATCGCCGTCATCACCTATGCCATGAGTAATTGATCTTCTACACTTACTCGCCCACGCTTACTCGTTCACACTTACTCGCCCACGCTTACTCGTCCACACTTACTCGCTTATACTTACTCGCCCTACTGCGTAGAGACAGTAGAGGCCAGAGAATGCGGTGAATGGCCCCCCCTCGTTGACCCCGTGACACCCGACCCCGTGACACCCGACCCCGTGACACCCGGCGTCACAATGTCACTTGGTCGTTGGGAGTCATGGGCTCACGGCGTCACGGGGTCGGAGTAGGCCGCAGAGACGCAAGCGCCCCGGTGGGGACTACGGCTACTGCGGGTACTACGGTGGTTTGGCGCGGAGCGCGGCCTTTGGGCTTCCGTGATGCTTTTGCCGCTGGGGTGTTAAGCACGGCGCAGGGTGGCGCTCCGTCGCCGCCGCAGTCGGGGCGGCTGTGTGCCACGGAGGCGTAAAGGCAGCACGGTCGCATAAGAAAATACCGCAGTACCCGCAGTGCCCGGCCTGCGCAGCAGGATAGTCAGGAGAGAGGCGCAGGGAGGAACCGCCGGAAAGATCGTATTGAAGCGTGCAAAACCATTACGAACTTCGTGTATCGAACCATGA
>CAZRGQ010000039.1:0-24657 GCA_964599645.1 uncultured Lentisphaerales bacterium
ATTTCGGCTGCACCTATTGCTCATATTTGGAATTGCTGCACTATTTTCGAGGGGGATTCTGAATACGGTGAGATTCAACCAAGTTGAATCTCACCCGATTACGTCCCGACAACTTTCCATCCTTGCATAACAGCGCTGTTTGATGGCATACTACTCTCTTTATATGCAGCCGTCGGGACAGATTCCCATGCGCTGCGGATGACCTGCTGGGAGCATTGCAATGCGCTGGAGCCGTACCTTAATCAACACACTACGCGAAGAGCCGCAAGAGGCCGAAATCATCAGCCACAAGCTGATGTTGCGCGCCGGATTGATCCGACGCCTGGGGGGGGGACTCTATACCTTTATGCCCCTCGGTTTGCGGGCCTTGCGTAAAGTAGAAAAGATCGTGCGCGAGGAGATGGATCGCGCCGGAGCCTTGGAGATTCTGATGCCGGCACTGCAGCCGGCCGAGTTGTGGCAGCAGTCGGGGCGTTTGGAGTCGATGGGCGCCGGCATGTTCCGGTTGCAAGACCGTGGCGCGCGCACCATGGTCCTGGGGCCGACGCATGAGGAGGTGGTGACGGAGCTGGCAGCGCGGGAGATCAACTCCTATCGTCAGTTGCCCTGTACCCTCTATCAGATTCAGACGAAGTTCCGTGACGAGATTCGTCCCCGCTTCGGTCTGATGCGGGCCAAAGAGTTTATCATGAAGGATGCCTATAGCTTCGATGTGAGCCTCGATGCGGCCGATGAGAGCTACCGGGCGATGTATAGCGCCTACGAGCGCATCTTCAAGCGGTGCGGACTTGAGACGCGAGCGGTAGAGGCCGATACCGGTGAGATCGGTGGCAACTGGTCGCATGAGTTTATGGTGTTGGCGGGGAGTGGTGAAGATGCCGTGCTGCTCTGCCGCGACTGCGGTTATGCCGCCAATCAGGAGCGGGCCGAACGCCGTCCGGTGGTGGCCGAAGGTGCCGGCGATCAGGCGGCCCTGGCCGAGGTGGCGACGCCCGGGCAACGGACGATCGAAGAGGTGGCGGCTTTTCTCGCCTGCGAACCGCAGCAGATGGTGAAGACGATCATCTGCCTGGCGGATGGGCAGGCGGTGGCGGCGCTGGTGGCCGGTGATCGCGAACTGAGCCTGACCAAACTCAAACGCGCTATCGGAGCGAAGAGCGTTGAGCTGGCCGATGATGCCACCGTCGAGCGGGTCACGGCGGCGCCGGTCGGCTTTGCCGGACCGGTCGGGTTGCAGGTGCCGATCTATGGCGATGCGGCCCTGCAGGGGGCCTCCGGCTGCATCAGCGGCGCCAACAAGGCCGATACGCACCTGCTGCACCTCGATCTGGGACGCGATGCTGCCGTAACCTCCTGGCATGATATCGTGGTGGTGGCCGAGGGTGATGGCTGCCCGCGTTGCAGCGGCTCACTGGTAGAGCAGCGTGGTATCGAAGTGGGGCACGTCTTCAAGCTGGGGACCAAATATGCCGAGGCCTTCGAGGCCAAATATCTCTCCGATCAGGGTGGCGGAGCCACCACGATGGTGATGGGCTGCTACGGCATCGGCGTTACCCGGACGCTGCAGGCGGTGATTGAGCAGTCGCATGATGGTGATGGCATTCGCTGGCCGGTTTCGGTAGCGCCCTACACCGTGGCTCTGCTGCTGCTCGATCCCGCTGATCCTGCCGTTGTGGCGGCCACCGATGAGGCGGTGGCGGCACTTGAGGCGGAGGGGATCGATGTGCTGGTGGATGACCGCGTCGAACGCCCCGGCATCAAGTTCAAGGATGCCGACCTGATCGGCCTGCCCTTCAGGGTGGTGGCCGGCAGCAAGGCTTTGGCGCAGGGCTGTTTTGAGGTGCGTCGCCGTGGTTCACGTGAGACGGAGATGGTGCCGGTGGCCGACTTTGCGGCCTGGATGCGCCGGGCCGTTACGGCGGCGCAGACAACATTGGAGAGTTGATGATGAAGCAGGAGCAGATGAAGTCGAAAAATGAATCGAAGCGACCTGGCCGCAAACCGTTGGCCGAGGGCGTGGCGATGACGCGTCGTGACCTGGCGCTGGAGCTGCGCGAGCGGCTCGGCAGCCGGAACACGCACAGCGAGATGATCGAGTGTGTCGATGCGCTACTCGATACTATCGCCGAGGCCCTGATAGCAGGACGGCATCTTGAGTTTCGCGGTTTCGGCACCTTCAGCGTCGTGACGCGCAAATCGCGTGTGGGACGTAATCCGCGCCAGCCCGACGAGACTTACGACATTCCAAAGCGCAAGGTGGTTAACTTCAAGCCGGCCGCCGGGCTGCAGCAGGCCGTGGCGGCCGCCAAAACGGTCGGCGAACGGTTAAGCGCACAGGCAAACCCCGCAAAGCGACCAGAGAGAAGTAGCAGTAATGTCGAGTGAGAGCAAGAGAGAGAGCTCCGCAAAAGGCAAGGGAGCACTCAGCTTTGAGCCGCCGCGCGGCATGCGCGATTTTTATCCGGCCGAGATGGCGTGGCGCAAGCGCCTCTTTGAGGCCTTTGGTCAGGCGGCGGAGCAGCATGGTTTTGAAGCCTATGACGCCTGCGTTGTGGAGCGTCTGGAGCTGCTGGAGCGCAAGAGCGGCGAAGAGGTCTCGGCGCAGATCTACGCCTTCGAAGACAAGAGCGGACGCAAGCTGGCGCTGCGTCCCGAGATGACCCCGACGCTGGCCCGCATGGTGGCGGCGCGTCATGGAGAGTTGCACTTTCCGCTCAAGTGGTCGGCAATCGCCCAATGTTTCCGCTACGAGAGGATGATGCGGGGCCGCAAACGCGAACACTATCAGTGGAATCTCGATATCATCGGTGAACCCGGCGTGGCGGCTGAGGTGGAGGTGCTGGCGACGGCTGCCAGAGCGCTTGAGGCGCTGGGGCTGCCGGCCTCCGCCTATCGCATCCACGTCAATAACCGCGCCCTCTTGAGCGAGTTGCTGTTGCGGCTCGAAATCGAAGAGCATCACCATGCGGCTGTCTTTCTGGCGCTCGATAAACGCGGCAAGATTCCCGACAGCGAAATCGCCGCGCTGCTTGCGGCGGAAGGGGTGCCGGCCGACCGTATCGCGAAGAGCTTTGAACTGATGGCGCTGGAGAGTCTCGACCAGGCTGCCCGGCTGGTGGGCGACTCCTCACCGGCCCTGCGCCGCCTGCGTGAGCTCTTTGAGCTGGCCGGGGAGTATCAGATTGCCGACCGCCTTCTCTTTGATATCTCGGTGATCCGCGGGCTGGCCTACTATACCGACATCGTCTTTGAGGCCTTCGACAGCGAGCGCAAATTCCGCGCCATCTTCGGCGGCGGGCGTTACGACAACCTGCTCACCTCGATCGGCGGCGCCGAGACGCCGGCAGTGGGGCTCGGCTTCGGTGACGTGGTGATTCTGGAGGTGCTCAAGGAGCAGCTCGGGACCGGAGCCGCGCTGCCGCGCAACGGTGTGGCGCTCGGCTTTATGCAGGAGGAGCAGCGCCGGCCAGCCATGCGGCTGGCAGCCGCCCTGCGGCAATCCGGCCGCAAGGTCGATCTGGCCATCCAGCCGCAACGACCGCGAAACTTCTTTTCCAGAGCCGGACAGGGGAACTGCAGCCATGCCGTCTACATCGGTCCCGACGATGTGACTGCCGGCACGGCACAGATCAAAGACCTGACCACCCGCGATGCAGAGACGATCAGACTGGTTTAAACGACAATGAAGAGGCAGAAGAGCGTAATTTTCCTGGGTGATGGCATGGCCGATGAGCCGCTGGCCGAACTGGGCGGCCGCACACCGTTGCAGGCGGCGGCGACACCGGCCATGGATCGGATTGCTCGCGAGGGGCGTAGTGGTACGCTGCTGACCCTGCCTGCCGGCTTCCCCACCTCAAGCGACGTGGCCAACATGTCGGTGCTGGGCTGCGACCTGGCGCGCGAGATGTGTGGACGGGGACCGCTGGAGGCGGCGAGTCGCGGCATCCCGCTGGGGCCGCATGATGTCTGCTTCCGCGTCAATCTGGTTACACTCGATGCTGAGGGCATCTTGCGCGACTTCTCCGGCGGGCATATCGCTCAGAAGGAGGCTGAAGAGTCGATCCGGCTGCTCAATGCGGCGCTCGCAACATCGCAGATTCGTTTCCACAGCGGTGTAAGCTATCGCAACCTGTTGATCCTCTCAGGAGCGGAATTCAATGATCGGGTCGACTGTGAGAAGCCCGACGACAACCAGGGCAACCGGCTGAACGACCACCTGCCGCGCTCCATCGATGCCAGTGGCAGCGCCACGCAGCAGCAACTGCTGGTGCTGATCGGGCGCGCCCGCGAAGTGCTCAAGGGACGGGCGGCCAACGCCATCTGGCCCTGGAGCGGCGGGCGTGCCGGGGCCCTGCACCGGATTGATGAGCGTTTCGGCATCCGTGCGGCTGTGATCTCGGCCGTCGATGTGATCAACGGTCTCGGGCGCTGCATGGGGATGGATGTAATTCCCGTGTCGGGAGCCACCGGCTATATCGATACCAACTACGAAGGCAAGGCCGATGCCGCCATTGCCGCCCTGGCCGAATACGACTTCGTCTATGTCCACGTGGAGGCGATCGACGAGGTCTCGCATGCGCAGGATTTGAAGTTGAAGCTGCAGGCTATTGAAGATTTTGATCGCCGGTTGGTGGCTCGCGTGATGGCGGGTGCGCCGGCGGGAACCACCTTTGTTGTCTTGCCTGACCATCCGGTGCCGCTGGCTACCGGACGCCATACACGCACACCGGTGCCGGTGGCCGTCTGGCAACCCGGACGGAGCCCTGATGCTGTCATGACCTTCGACGAAGTGGCCGCACCGCAGGGGGACCTCGGTGCGATGCAGGGTGCTGAGCTGATGAAGCTTCTCTTTGCCGGGCAGGAGTGATGGACGTCCAGACTTTTATCCTCGATCTCGCCGTTATTCTGACCTGTGTCGGGTTGGCTGCCGCCATCTGTGCCCGTTTCAAGTGGCCCAAGGTGATCGCCTACATTCTGGTGGGAGTGTTGTTGGGACCGCACACCTTCGGCGGTGCTGTCGTGGTCAACGAGACGAGCATCGATGCGCTGGGCCAGATCGGCATCATCTTCCTGATGTTCACTCTGGGGCTGGAGTTCAGTATGCGCCGCATCAAGAAGATCGGGCGCGTGATCTTCCCTACAGCGGCGCTCGACATGACGATCATGATCTGGCTCGGCTATATGGTCGGTACCCGTATCATGGGGTGGGGGGCCTTGCAGAGCCTCTTCCTCGGAGCTGCGATCAGCGACTCGGCCACCACGCTGCTGGCCAAAATTATCGGCGAAATGGGCTGGAGTTCGCGTCGCTTTACGCGCTACATCTTCGGCGTTACGATCACCGAAGATATCTTCTGTATCGGTGTCATCGCGCTGCTGACGGGTCTGGCGCTCTCGGGGGAGATGCAGTTGCGTGCGGTTGTCGTCAGCATGGGAGGGCTGATGATCTTCTTGACGGGGGTTGTCGCCTTCGGACTCTTGCTGGTGCCCCGGGTGATGCGGCTGGTGGGACGCTTGAAGGATGATGAGTCGTTGTTGCTGACGATGCTGGGCTTCTGCTTCCTGGTCTCCTATATCGCCGCCCAGCTCAATTACAGTCTCGCACTGGGGGCTTTTCTCGTGGGCGTCATGGGGGCCGAGTCGGAGCCGCTCAAACGCATCTACAACCAGAGCATCCCGTTGCGGACGATGTTCAGCGCCATCTTCTTTGTCACGATCGGACTGATGGTCGATCCCTCCCTCTTTATTACCCATGCCCCGGCCATTCTGGGGCTGACGGCGGTGGTGATTATCGGCAAGAGCATCAACTGCACCGTGGGCGGCATTCTGACGGGACTCGATTTGAAGAACTCGATCCAGATGGGCATGGGGTTGGCCGCTATCGGTGAGTTCGCCTATCTGGTGGCTTTGATCGGCGTCTCGATGGGGGTGGTCGATGCCGGGCTCTACTCGATTACCGTCGGCGTCTCGGTCTTGAGCACGTTGCTCAACCCCTTCATCCTGCGCGCCTCCGACCCCGTCTCCGACTGGGTTGAGCGTAGTCTGCCACAGCAGTGGCGTAAATATCTCACTACTTACCAGCACTGGGTCGGTCGTTTTCAACATGCCGATGCTTCGCCAAAGGTGATCAATGCGATCCGCACCCACTTCCTGCTCCTGCTCTTCAAGCTGGCCCTGGTGGCGGTGATCTATCTGGCGGCAGCCAAGCTGGCGCACCTCGACTACAGCGGCATGTCGCCCCTGCTGGAGAGATACAAGAGGAGTCTGCTATGGGGGCTGGCCACCCTGCTGATGATTCCCTTTGTGGTGCTCACCTTCTTCAGGTCACGCCAACTGGCCAAATCGGTGGTGGAAGCGCTGATTCCGCCGGCAGCGGCCGAGACCCCCTGGGCGCAGTCGTTTAACCGCATCGTGCAACTGCTGGGGATGGTGGCGGGCGGCAGCATCCTCTTTGTCGAGGTGTTGTTCCTGAGCGACTCGATCATGCCGCAACATCGCCCGGCACGCCTTGGCATGCTGGCGTTTTTTCTGCTGACGGCGCTCTTTGGCTGGAAGCGTTTCCGCAAGCTGGGGGTCGAGTCGTTGGGGGTCTTGCGACACACCCTGGTAAAGGAGACCGAAACCGACCCCAACGATAGTGCGGCCGAACTGCTCGATATCCACATGGACCGGGTACGCATCTTTCCCGACGCCGCCCATCTGGGCGCCTCCTTGCGGGAGTTGGATCTGCGGGCCAAGGTCGGTGCCAGTGTGGTTGGTATTGATCGCGGCAGCCATACGATTGTCAATCCACCGCCCGACGAGCGCCTCGCGGCCGGCGACCGCATTCTGCTGCTGGGCGACGACAAACAGTTGTCGGAGGCCAAACTTATGCTGCTGCGCCGGGCTAATCGCTGAAACAGCGCAGCTTTTTATGGCTTGCAAGACCGTGACAAAGAGCCATATTCGACCATCTTCCCATCTCCGTCTGCCTCATAGTCGCCATTCTCGAACAATGCTTACCGGAGAATGATGATGGTATTTTGCCTGGTGTAGATGCCGGCTGTGCCTGGTTCAGCGAGAATCGGACGGTTGGTGCCGTTGGGCACACCCTGCACAACCGAGAGTTGTGCTTCACTGAAGTGGGCGTAGTGCGATACACGCGTCAAATCGGCAGCTGAGGCGTTGTCGATGGCAAGCTCCACTTCCCGCAAGGGCAGGCCATAGATGAGAGATATCCGTCCACCACTACCGGGAGCGGCATATGCCTCGTCTTCACCGGGGGCACCATCAGCAGTGATCGTACCGCTACCCTCAATGCGTCGTGCCGCCACCAGAATACCGCCACCGGAACCGCCGGCACCGTGTTTGTAGTCACCGGCACCGCCGTTGGCTGTCAACTCTCCCTCAAGCAGCAATTTGCCGCCGACCAGCAGGTGGATCAGACCGCCACCTGTGCCGGCGACCTGACCGTAATTTACAGCTTTAGCATCGTAGCGATAACCGCCGGGACTACCCGCCTCAAGCGGTAATTCGGGGATACCGTAGAGTCGACCATAGAGCGAGTAGCCGCCCCCACTGCCGCCATACGAGCCGCCATGCGCACTCGACCAGCCCGCACCGGGTCCATTGGTATTCCCCTCCATCGCATAGTACCCCTTGGCATCGGCATCGATAACACCGTAGATGGTGGCATCGCCTGCCACGCGCAGACCGACAATCGCGCCATTCGTCGGTGCCGCATGTGGATAGAAGCGACACTCACTGGCAAGTGTAAAATCGCCACCCGCCACCAACTGCGCCCCGTAACGCTCTGCCGTAGGCGCAGCACGCATCACCAGCGCTGCCGGCACCGTTGCTCCCGCAAAGAGGGGGGCTTTGGTACTAGTAATAGCGAGATCACCTGCCACCGTCAGCGAGACGCCCTCCGGCAAACCGACAAAGGCGTCCTGTATCGTGAGCGTCGCCGGCGACCAGAGAGCGCGATACTCCTGCGGCAGATGGAGTTCCACTTTCCAGAGGCGGTGCTCATCGATCACCACCGCCGTAGTCAAAGCTATATTTGGCCGACTCCGGCGGTACCCCCGGCCCAGCGCCGGCGGGATAGCCGGCGTTATCGGCATTCAGCAGGCCCGTCGCCGTTATCTCAAGCTCGCTCCCCTTGAGCCAGATACGATGCTGCCGCTCCCACTCGCCGCTCTCGCTATCGGGAGCTGTAACGCTCTGCGGGGTATGCGTGATCGTGCCGGCGATGAGAATCTTCTCTGCCTCGATAGTCGACTCCCAACCGACGACATTGAGCATCGCCCCCTGCTGCAGCTCGAAGTAGGTCAACTCCGGGGTCGCATTCGTCAATGTAATCATAGCACCCTCAGGTATGATCACTCCCTGATCCGCAACCGGAATCTCCAGCAGGCTCCAGTTGCGCAGGTCAAACCAGTCGTCGCTGCTGGAGGGTACCTGCCAACTGTTGGTGGCGGCGTCCTGATGGCGGTCTCGGAACCACGCACGCACAGCCAGATTACTGCTGATCGGTGGTAGCTCCAGCGGATTCTCAAACGACAACTCCTCCCCCATTCAGTGTCCCATCCCAATGGCTGAAACGATAACCGGCAAAGGGAGTGGCAGTAAAGCTCATCGGACTCCCCGGAGCATAGTAGCCTTCACTGGCACCGCCGTTAATCGCTACCGTGCCGCCCACCTTCAAATGTGCTGCCCCGCCACCGCGTCCCTGCGCTCCGCTGCCGAGATTAACCGGCCATTTCGCCGAACCGTAGGTGCCACGTCCGGCCAGATTGTACTCACCGGCACCACCGTGGCTGGCGGTGCGCGCACTGGTAGTCGAAGAGCTGTTACCCGCTCCCGGTCCGGCACCGGCACTGAAACCGCGTGAATCGAGCATGATCAACGCATTGCTCCCCACCACCATATCGCCACCGATCGTTGCCGCCAGACGATAGACCTCCGTCTCGCCGGTGGGGTTGGTCCAGTGCGACCAGAAACCGCTCAGGATATTGACGTCGCGCGCTACCGTAAAGTTGGTGAAGCTCTCCTCGCCGGGGTAGGTAGTGTAGAAGTTCACCAGGCGTCCCGCCTCCGCCGTCTGCGTCCACTGTGAGATGATGACATCAAGATCCCACTGACAGTTGCTTGCGGCTGTCTCATCGATGAGCACGCTGTTACCGGTCACCGGCAAGATATTATCTTCCCAGTTCTCGGGTGTAGTGGCGAAGTTATCCGCACCCAGCCCCGTCCAGCGCCGCACCTCACCCTCAACTGCCGCCACCGTTGTCGTCACCGTCAGGCTGTTGCCCGCCTCATTGAGCAACACCAGAATCGCCTCGTAGTTGCCGACACGGTCAAAGAGAAGACGATCCATCTCTCCCGGTACCAGATCACCTATTGCTGTGACCGTAAAAGAGTCGAGTGCCATGGTACGCCCGGCGGCCACACCGCCATGCGATCCCCCAGCCAGCTCCGCTAGCGTGATTTCGGTAGTCGTCACGCCATCAATCAGATGCCCCTTGACGCCGCTGTTGATCAGAGCTAGCGGCTTGACCGCCGTATAGTAGATATCTCCCGTACGTTTGATCAGCTCAACTTCACTTGTCAGATTGGTATACCAGGCGGTAAAGGCGATGTTGGTATCGACCGACGGCTCATCAAATTGCAGTGTCAAAGGTGGTTCCTCCAGCTCCAGCCACGCCGCCGGCGTATCGACGACGGACGCATCCTGCACCGTGATCTGATAGTGGCTGTAGCCCGCCGGCTGCGGCAACTGCGTCACCTCAACCTCGTCGCCGGCGACAAAGTGGGAGCTGCGTGTCACTGGATTGACAACTGCCAACTCGCGGTAGTCCATCTCGCTATCAACCCATGTACCACTGGCAATCGTGCCGTTTCCAGCCGCCACCAGGTCGTTGGCACGCGTTCCGGTCCCCTCGTTGAGCGGCCAGTAGCCGATCAGCCCGCTCTCGCTGCCGCGCAGACGCTGCCGGCTCAGTTCACGAATCTCACTCGCTGTGCGTGCGTTGTTCCAGAGCCGTACCTCACTAAGCTCCCCCTTGAAACCGAACCCATATTTACCGACAGCACCCTCACGTGTACCGATCGTAAAACGGCGGTCGACGGTGGTGAAGTCGATGGTGCTATTCTCACGACGACCAACCTCAATGCCATCGACATAGAGCACTACCACCTGTTCGGCGCTGTCACGCACTCCGACCACGTGGTGCCACTCGCCATCGGGAGTGAAGTTGTATGTGGCTGAGCTGGAGGATTGCCCGTTACGTGTCTGAAAGGTGAGATTACCACTTGAGGGGATATAGAGTCCGAAACCGGTTGCCGTCTGTAGAAACCCCTCTCCCGCAATTGAGTAATACTTATCCTTAGCTGGCAGATCGGTAGCCTTGATCCACGCCTCCAGCGTCACATCGGTCAGACCCTGATAATATTTAGATCACAATTAATAATTTATGCTATGCTTACTCCATCTGGCAGGGCGCAACAGTTTAACGAAGAGTTGGTGCCTGGCCTGAACGCGAAACGATAACATGAAACTCAACGTCAACGCTCACCGTGGCATCTTGGCCACCTATCCTGAAAACACGCTGATCTCATTCGAGGCCGCCGCCCGCCTGCCGGTCGATGCGATCGAATTTGACGTCCACCTCAGTCGCGACAACCATCTGGTGGTCGTGCACGATACCACCATCGACCGCTGCAGCAATGGCCAGGGGCGCGTCAACGACTTTACCCTAGCCGAGTTGCGCCAATTCGATTTCGGCAGTTGGAAGGGGCCGCAGTTTGCCGGTGCCAGGATTCTCACGCTGGAGGAGACGGTCGCGGCCATCCATGCCATCAACCCCGCGCTGCACCTCTTGATCGAGGTCAAGGATAACAACCTCGACTACGCCGCCGCCCTGCTCGACTTTGTGCGTCAGCGCAAGCTGCTGGAGCAGGCGATGCTCTCCAGCTTCCACTTTGATGTTCTCAGCTTTTTGCGCCAGCATGAGCCCAACGTCAAGCTGCATGGCAATGATGTCAGTCAGGAGGGTGACCCCGACGGCATCTCGACTATCGTTAATAGCGTCGGTATCAACCGCAGAGTAGCCTCCAGAGAGCGCGTTGCCTACTACAAAGAGCGCGGCATCAGGGTCGACACCTGGATCATCAACGATGCCGAAAGCCTGGAGCTGGCTTTGGTCAACGGTACCGAGAGCATCACTACCGATTGTGCCGACCACCTCTGCCGGCTACTAGGACGCA
This sequence comes from uncultured Lentisphaerales bacterium, assembly GCA_964599645.1. Lineage (GTDB taxonomy): Bacteria > Verrucomicrobiota > Kiritimatiellia > RFP12 > JAAYLN01 > JAAYLN01. The sequence goes on from CAZRGQ010000039.1 coordinate 11,245, forward strand.
CAGCGGAGATGCAGGCATGAAGTTGATGACCCCACCCCCCGGTCTCGAAACGCGCCACTTTATCATGGAGCCTGATGCCCTGCGGCAGCTTCCGGCGATTCTGCGCCAATATTGGCAGAGCGACAAGGTCTGGACTGTGGCCGACGGCAATACCTGGCCGGTAGCTGGCAACGAGCTGCAGGCGGCGCTGGTGGAGGGCGGCTTCACGCTCCTGCCGCCCTTCCTCTTCCCCGGCACCCCGACACTCGATCCCGACATCGCCCACGCCCGCGAACTGATTGAGGCCATGCCGGATGATGCGATTCCCGTGGTGGTCGGCAGCGGCACGCTCAACGACCTGCTTAAATATGCCGCCAGTGAACGTGGCCGCCCCTATCTCGTCATCCCCACCGCCCCCTCGGTGGATGGCTACAACGCCTCCGGGGCGGCGCTGACTGTAGAGGGCTTTAAAAAGACAGTACCATGCCCGGCGCCTCTGGCGGTCGTGGCCGATCCCGCCATCATGGCCACGGCGCCGCAGGCGATGTTTGCCGCCGGCTATGCCGATCTCCTCGCCAAAATCCCGGCCGGAGCCGACTGGATCGTGGCCGACTACCTCGGCCTGGCGCCGATCCGCACCGATGTCTGGCTGATGGTGCAGACGCCGCTACGCTCATGGCTGGCACCGCCACCCTCCGTCGAACAGACTTTCATGGGACTTGTCGCCACCGGCTATGCCATGCAGATGTGCAACGACTCCCGCCCCGCCTCGGGCGCCGAACACCTGATCAGTCACACCTGGGAGATGGAGGGGGTGGTGGCTTCGCACGGCTTCAAGGTGGGGCTGGCAACACTGATGACGACTGCCGTCTACGAGAAACTCCTGCCGCTCAATAGCGCCACCCTGCAGCAGTTGGCACGTCCCGGGCTCAGCAGAGAGCAACGGCTGCATGAGATTGAGAGGCTGATCGGCAGTGGTGGACACGCAACAGCGATCCGTGATGTGGCCATGAGCAAGTTTCTGACAGGCCCCGAACTGGCCGCACGCCGTGAGCAGCTCTATGATGGATGGGACAACCTGCGCCACAGAGTAGCGGCGCAGCTCCTCCCCTTCGCAGAGGTGCGCGAGCGGCTCAAGAGCGTGGCCGCCCCTGTCACCCCGGCCGCCATCGGCGTCGATCGGGAGCAGTTTGTCACCGTCATGTCCAAGGCCCAACTGATCCGCAATCGCCATACCGTCCTCGACCTCGTCTATGAGCTCGGTCTCTCACTAGACTATCTGGCCAGCGAAATCTACACCCAACTTACCACCTGAGGAGCTACAATGTCACCGACCGCACCCGGAGCCAAATCGCCCGCCCTCTGTGCCCACCGCGGCCTGAGCCACGCCGTGCCGGAAAACACCCTGCCGGCCTTTGGTGCAGCCATCGCTATCGGCGTCGACGAAATTGAGTTCGACGTCTATCAGACAGTTGATGGCATTCCCGTAATCGTACATGATCCCGACCTGAGCCGTGTGGCCAATGTGCCCCATAAAGTCGAGGAGCTGACGCTCACCGAGATCAAGGAGATCGATCTGGGCAGCGTCTATGGCGAGGCGTGGCGCTATTTGCGCATCCCGACGCTCGACGAAGTGCTGGCGATTTGCGACGGTACCTTCCGGCTCAACATCCATATGAAGATGCCGGGTTCCGGTGGCGACCTTGTGCGCCTCGTTGGCGAAGCCCTGCGCCGTCACCAACTGACCCAGGCCGCCTACATCGGTGGCTACGAGGCGATTCTGGAGGCTGCCATCGAGTTTTGCCCGGAGGTGCAGCGCTCCTGTATGACCTCACGTCAGGTGCCGTTCGAAGTGGTGAAGAATGCGGTCAAGTATGGCTGCCGCCGCCTGCAGTTTTTTGGCAACAATATCGACGAGCGCCATGTGGCGGCGGCTCATGAAGCCGGTGTCCACTGCAACGTCTTCTATGCCGACACACTGGAGGAGGCGCAACGCTTTCTGGCCCTCGGGATCGATACCATCCTTACCAATCGCGCCCTGCTGCTACTCAACACGCCCGGTTCACCCTTTACCAGGCGTTAACAGTTGCCAGCTCCACTTGCCCGGGGATATCCTCTTCTCCTGCAGTCACCCCAAAGCGTCTCTGTGGCAACTCGTTCAGGGGTGGCCGCCATGATGGTGCCGGCGATCGGTATTAAAGACCGCATCTGCCGCCGCTTCGCCCGCCCGGCTGCCTACATTCCCCAGAAAGGCGCCGCTCGTGACACTGATCGCTGTTGTCAACACGGCTTTGAGACGCCCACTCCAACTGTTGCGTCGCTGCTCAATTGCCTCGTGCTCCACCGCCGCCAACTGCTCGGCGCGCCGCCTGATCGACTCGGCCTCAGCCTGTGCCCGCGCCATCTTTTTGGCGGCAGCCTCCTCCTCCGCCGCTGCGCGCTCACTCGCCACCTGCTGCATTCCCGCCTGTGCGTCAGCCAGCGCCTTGGCGCGCCGCGTACTACGTGCTGCGCCAAATTTGTCCAGCGTGTCATCTGCGCCCTCGCCTACAAGCACCTTGGGTTGCGTCTTGGCCTCGGCTGCACGGAGCCGATTATGTGGTCGCGTTGGTGCCTCCATCTCACGCTCCGGCACAACTTCCCGCTCAAGCCAAGCCTGTAGTGGCGGCATATCCTCGACTTCTCCCTTCAGGACTACCCAACTCTCGATATCACCCAGAAAACGCCCCGCTGACTCAATCTCTCCCTCTAAAACCGTGGCACCGTACAACAACTGCAACTCACCGAAAGTTGTGGGCGTCAATACCTGTGCCGGCAACTCTAAGGCAGCTACCAGAGCCTCCAGATAGTTGCGGTCATCTTCGTGTTCTGCCTGACTGAACTTGGCAATAAAAGCAGAAAACCGCTCCGGTGCCTCATCACCGAAAGCCTCCGTCAGGCTTAAGCGGATACGGCCGGCCAGCTCAGCCCGATACTTCACCATTGCCGCCTCAATTTCAGCGGCAAGCTGCTCAGGCAACTCCTGCCGATAGGATTCGACGCGCTCCGCAACCTGTCTGCTCAAAGTCAGTCTGTAGAGCGCCGGTACCAAAATTCGGTGCGGATTGCCCATGGCCGAAGTTATGACCAACAACCAAACGGCCAAGCTATATCTGAATACTGCTCTCATCTCACTTATCCTCTACCACGCGCAAAGTGATACTGCCCGGTTTGATCTCCACGATCTGCACCCGCAACTCCTCCGGCGGATCGAGCACCAACGCCTCGGCCAACTCCTCGGCGGGCAGACGTGCCGTGGCCTGGAAAAGCGCCAGACCCTGAGCGTAGCTCTTCTGGTTGAGCGCCGTGATCTCCTGCATGGAGCGCAGTTTTTCACGCAACGCTTTCAATTTCCAAACCTGATCGACACCACCCACCGCCAAGTCACATTTGATCTCTGCCGCTTTGGACTCTACTTCTGTACTCTTCTGCCACTTGGCAATCATCTGCGGCACCAACTTCTCCAACGCCTTGCCCCCCGCCGTCTTGAGCGCTTTGGCGCTGCCACCGACATCTTCCAACGCCACCACCGAAGCATCCTCTGAGGCTGTCGCGAGATTCACGGCATTATCTGTCCGCACCGCCCGCAGTGTCACCGCCGCCTGATAAGAGCGCAGGTTGCTCTCGGCAATCCGCTTGGCTGATGGTTTCACGACGGCCTCGCCCAACAAGACCACGTCAGCGCCGAACTCGCGTCCCAGCGCTGCCGCACCGATGTTATCACCGGCGCTCCTGAGTGCCGCCGATCCGGTAACGCGTCACACCCTCACTGCGCGGTGCCTGCCACGTTAACGCCACACAACGAGACGCTGGCGCCCGCGCCAGCAACTGCTGCGGCGGGTCGGGTGGGGGTGCCGTCAGACTCTCAACCACCTGCGACACCTCACCACTTTTACCATCCGCTCCCAGCGGTACAATGCGATAGTAGTAGGCTGTATTGTCGCTCAAGCCCTTGGAGTCTTTATAAGAGCCGCTGTGTGGTGACACCTCGGCTATAGCGGCAAAAGGGCCCTGCTCAGCACCCCCTCTTTCGATGCGATAGCGATTGGCCGTCACCCCCGAATTATCCCAATTCAAAACAGCCTCACGCAACCCCATGTCCGACACGGTCAGACCTGTCGGACGTGCCGGTGGTGCCTGCGGTACCACCGGTGCCAGCGGTGCCGCCTGACTTTGTGTGCTGTATCCCGAGAGGTTTTTTTGTCGCGCCCAATTCTGATAGAGACCGCTGACCACCTCGTGTACCACGGCACGTCCATGTGCCGCCAACGGTATGCTGGCACTGCCGGCCATTTTGGCCAGATCCGAACTCCAGACGATCTGACCGTTGGTGCAATCAATTAGACGAATGGAGACGCCGGCCACGGCATAGGTCTTGCCCCCTTTGGCCTGCATCGTATACTCATCCACCGTACCGATGACCACCCCGTCGGCACCCAGCATGCGCGCTGCCTCCACCGCTTTGGCTGCCGAAAGCCCTGCCATCGCCAGTTCGGTCTCGCTGAGTACACTTGCCATCTGACTCCGTTCGACCAGCGTATAACGTTGGGTTCGCGACATCTCGGTAACGACAAAGTCGGAGACGGCTGCGCCAATCAGCTCGGTCGGTCCTTTAAAGGGGAGGATCGCTATTTTCGATACTTTGGCCCGCCCCGGCGAGACGTAGACGTTAGCCTGTGATTTGGGAGAGGCAAAGTATGGATTCAAACCACCCGTTGAGGCACAACCCGCAACGATGGCGCCACACGCCAGCAAACATATCCAAGCAGTTCCCTGTCGCCACAAACTCTCTTGAGGCGCACTCTCAAACACTCCATCTGCCATTTGGCTCTCCTTTAGGTGCTGCTCTATACCGCTACAAGCGGCATTACCGAAGTTCACAACATAATAGTAGTCTCTTTTTGGTCCAGGGTCAAGCCGCTTGCATACTATTTTTTATACCGTTAAAATAGCGGCATGAAAAGAATCAAGCTACTGACGATCGGCAACAGTTTTTCTGAAAATGCCATCACCTTTCTGCCGCAGTTGGCGGCTGCCGATGGCAGCGTCGCCTTTGAGATCGGCCGCGCCAGCCTGGGCGGTTGCACCCTCGAAAAACATTGGAACCTGGCAGACTACAGCGCCAGAGCGCCTGAAGCCATCACCTACTATCTGCAGCGCGACAGCGACCCCTCCAACCTGCAACAGGCGCTGACGTCCAGAGAGTGGGACTACATCACCCTGCAGCAGGCGAGCCCCCGGAGCTGGCTGCGGCAGAGCTTTGAACCCTATCTCGGCAACCTGGTGACACTGATACGCAGCCTGGCACCCAGAGCCGGAGTGATGCTGCACCAGACATGGGCCTACCGCAGCGATGCCGGCTTTCTGGCCGACCGGGGGATTACGCAGCGCTACATGTATGACCGTATCTGCGAGAATTGCGACTACTTCAGCGCCCGCTACAACCTGCCGCTGCTGCGCTCCGGCACGGCTGTACAGACGGCACGCGAGGCACCGGGACGAGCCTTCGTCTGGCCCGACCCCAACTTCAACTATGCCGATCCACAACCACCGGCGCTACCCGACCAGACCAACTCACTGATCGGCGGCTGGCGCTGGAACATCAGCGGCACGGGTGACGGGCGGCCTGAGCTGACAAAGGATGTGATCCATCTGAACGAGGCCGGCTGCTATCTGGTTGGCTGTCTCTGGTTTGAACGGCTGACAGGACGCTCTGTGCTGCAGAACAGCTTTGTGCCGGACGGCATGGAGGCGGAGCAGGCGGAGTTTTTACGTGGTGTCGCCCACAGTGTCGCCGCCATGTAGACGACGCTCAGTTGTCGTCGCCAATGCTGACACGGCTATGGCTGGGGCGCAACACATAGCGCAGCACCCGTCCGAGACTGCGCAACGGTTGGCGTGGGTCATAGACGGGGCTGGCATCGTGCGGCGAATCGCTCTGCGGTACCGGCAGGTGCAGTGCCACCCAGACGGCTGTCAACAGCAGCAGGGCCGCCCCCCAGGCGGCCGAGCGGAAGGCGAAGCCCTCGCCTCGCTGCAACCAGAAGCCCATGAAGACAGAGGCCACGCCGCTCATGATGTTGGTGCCGGCGCTCCAGATGGTGTTGCAGGCGTGCCGTACCCGTGGCCGCATGCGCAACATGTAGCCCCGGCTGACCGCCATATAGTTGCCACTCTCGGCAATCGGTATCAGGGCGCAGATCAGCACCAGCAGTGGCAGCGGGGCACGTCCCGGCCGCATAAATCCGAGGGCAACGAGACTGAAGACTACCAGCAGTCCGTTGCCGGCCATCACCACCGGACTGCCGTGGCGGTCGGCAATCCGCCGCCAGCGGGTGGTGGTTGGCACGGCCAGGATGTTGCCGCAACTCATCAGCAACAGGATGGTGCCGGCGCCGATATTGAGACGATCACGCAACATCAGGGCCAGCAGGAGGGTAGCGCTGACATAGATCATGTTGAAGAGCGCCGTGCAACCCATGAAGCCCATAAACATGCGATCACGCAGCACAATGCGATAACTGCCATGCAGCGGCCCCCGCTTGTGCGACACTGCCGCACCTCCGGGGACACGTCGCAACAGCCGCAAGCTGGAGAGTCCGGCTATCACGCCGAAGGCGGCAATGGCAGCAAAGCGCCACACTTCGGCACCTTTGCCGAGCGCCACGAAGGCGAGCACTCCGAACGCTACCGTCAGGATGCGCGTCACCACCGTCTCGATGGTATAGAAGCGTCCCAACTGCATGGCCGGCACGATCTCGTGAATCCAGCTCGACCATGCCACCACTGCCAGTGAGCGCGTAATGCAGAAGAGCGAGATCGTGACAAAGAGCAGCGCTGCCGCCGCTTTGGCGCCCCACCAGTGGAGCGCCAGCGGTGTGCCGACAATCGGCAGCACCAGCAGATAGCGCACCGTCCAGCCGGCCATCAGGATGCGCTTTGAACCATGACGCTCGGCCAGCGGCTTGGTGATAAAACCCAATGCACCGGCGAAGTAGAGTAGCGAGAAGAGAATCCCGACGGCTCCACGGTCGACGCCCAATGCCCGCGCATGCAACACCATGATGGCGCCGATCAGACACTGCCACGAGATGACGTTGAGAAAGATGAAGACGAGGAAGCGTTGCGCCCCCTCGGACAGCGTATGCATCCGCAAGAGGCGTCCAGCTCCGGCCAAGAGCAGCCGCAGGTGCGCACCAACCGGATGGTTCGTACTCAAATCTCGATCTCCTTGAATTGCGGCAGGTAGGCGCGATTCTTGCGCAACATCTCCTGCACCATCTTCTTGATCTCGGCCAGCGACAAGACGGCGGCCGAGAGGGGGTCGTAGCAGACAGCCTGATAGACGAGTCGCGGATCGCCACTCAGCGCCGCCTCCACCGCCATCTCCTCTACCGCCACACTGATGTTGTTGAGCGCAGCCAGTTGCGGCGGCAAGGCCCCGACGTGAATCGGGTTGAAGCCGCGGCGATCGACCATCACCGGCACCTCGACACAGCAGTTGGGCGGCAGGTTGGAGATGAGGCCGGTATTGGCCACATTGCCGCTGAAGGTAAAGAGTTCACCGCTGATCCAGGCGTTGATGATCGAGGCGGCATACTCTTCGCCACGCTCCAACGGCATCGGTGCCCCTGCATCAAACCAGTCGCGAATCTCTTTCTTCCAGTTTTTGGCACGCTTGGTATAGGAGTCGAGAATGTAGGCGTAGCGTCCGGGATTCCAGCCGGTACCGTGCGTACAGTACTTCTCGATCAAATCGGGGCGCTTGCGGAACCACCAGTTGTACTCCGAGTTGTGGCCGCTCGACTCGGTTACATAGTAGTCGAGCGCCAGAAACATCTCGTTACGCACCTGCTCTTCGTTGTAGATCTTCTTGCGGCCGGTCACAGCCTTGCGGATACGGGGGTAGGCATCCTCGCCCTTGACCGCATACTTCAGATAGAAGGCCTGATGGTTGATGCCGGCGCAGGTATAGGTGACATCCCGCATATCGGCTCCGATCCAGCGCGCCAGCATGGCAGCCGTACCCTGTACGCTGTGGCAGAGTCCCGATGTCTTGATGAACGACTCCCGCTGCATGGCCCGGCACAACATCGCCATCGGGTTGGTATAGTTGAGCAGGATGGCGTTGGGACAACACTCCTCCATATCTTTGACGATATCGATCATCACCGGAATGGTGCGCAGGGCGCGGAAGATGCCGCTGACACTGCGTGTATCACCCACGTTGGTGTCGACGCCATACTTTTTGGGGATCAGGAGGTCATGCTTCCAGACGTTAAAGTCGCCATTGAGGATGGTGCAGAGGACGGCATCGGCCCCCTGCAACGCCTCGCGGCGATCCATCGTCGCCACCACCTTGGCCGGATGGTTGCCTCTGGCGATCAGAGCTTCACAGGCGCGCACAGCAAAATCGAGGCGTTCTGGATTGATATCCATCAAGACCAGCGTCGCGTCGCGCAAGGCGGGAAAGGTCAGGATATCGCGGACCAGACCACGGGTGAAGCCAAAACTGCCGGCGCCAATGAATGTGATGCGTGCCATATTCGATCTCTCTGATTGATTGCGAACCGCCCCTACCGGCCAGCCACTCTGCACGGCGACCCGATCCGGCCGGAGACCTGCGCAATTGGCAACAGAGATTAGCCCAAATCTGCCCGAAAGTAAATCGGATTGTGTTGGGGCAGAGTATGAGTGACATGAAGGAGCCGATATGCACAATATCAATCTTGAGTCGTGCAAGAGAGAGAGACGATGAAAAGTATCAAGATTGGAATGTGGCCGGAAGGGAAGCCTTTTGCGCTTACCTGCAGCTATGATGACGGGCGGATTCACGACTTGCAGTTACGCTAGTGGCACTTCAGGCGCGGGCAGGTTTCCGCAACTTGTTACTCCCGGCGCTTCCGCATGAGGGCATTAAAAACCGGCTCCTCACCAGCAGAAGATGTTGCCCAATATCTTTAAGCTCAACAGCGGCAATGCCGCTACGCCTACTTGAAGAGAGCCAGCAACTCACCAACCGAGAGTTTGGTGTCGGCAGTCCCCTCAAGTAAATCTTGTGCCAATGCCAGCTTGTTGGCATGAAGTTCGACCACTCGCTCTTCGACCGTATCGGCCGTGATCAGGCGATAGACGGTCACAGGATTACGTTGACCGATACGGTGGGCACGGTCGGCCGCCTGCATCTCTACCGCCGGATTCCACCAGGGATCGAGCAGAATGACGTAGTTTGCCGCCGTCAAGTTGAGGCCGGTGCCGCCGGCCTTAAGGCTGATCAGAAACAGGTCGCCCTCGCCCTGCTGAAAATCTTTGACGATCTTATGCCGTTGCCCCATCGGTGTCGCCCCGTCAAGATATTGATAGGTAATCGCCTCCTGCTCCAGACGTCGTCTGACGATGGTGAGAAAATCGACAAACTGGCTGAAGACCAGCGCCCGGTGGTTGTTGGCACGGAGGTCTTTTACCAGTTCGATCAGACTATCGACCTTTTGTCCCGACAGCTTGGTCTGCGGCAACACCAGCGAGGGGTGGCAACAGGCGCGCCGCAGTTTGGTGAGGTGCGCCAGAATCGTGATGCGATTAGAGGCGTCGTCGTGGTCCAACTCTTGCAACGCCTGCTGACGGCAACTCTCATAGAGGGCGCGCTCTTCATCATCCAGCGTCACCGTGAGCTGTATCTCCGTCTTCGGTGGCAGTTCGTCGAGCACCGCCGATTTCAGGCGGCGCAGAATAAAGGGCGCTGTGAGCCGTTTTAAAACCGGATCAACCTTGTTGTCTCCCTGATAAAAGCGACGCTGGAACTGTGTATGCGAGCCGAGCAAGCCAGGGTTGATAAAGTCGAAAAGGTTCCAGAGCTCTGACAAGTTGTTCTCCACCGGCGTACCGGTTGCGATCACGCGCATCTGCCCCTGCAACTGCTTGACGACACGGGTGCGCCTGATCCCCCGGTTTTTGACAGCCTGTGCTTCGTCGAGCACGATGATATTCCACTCGCGACTCGTCAAGGCTTCATCCTCAAAGGTAATCAAGCCATAGCTGCTGACAACCACATCATAGGGCTGCGCCGCCTGCACCGCCGCCATGCGGTCGTCGGCCTCATTGAGTTGCATAAAGTTTAAGGTCGGCGCAAAACGCCTCGCCTCTGCCTGCCAATTGTGGCTTACCGAGGTAGGGGCAATTACCAGCGATGGACCCTCTGCGGCGCGGGCGACCAATAGCGCCAGCAGTTGAATTGTTTTCCCCAGTCCCATATCATCGGCCAGACAGGCGCCGAGTTTGCAGGCCGCGAGCCGGTAGAGCCAGACAAAACCCTCCTGTTGGTAGGGGCGTAAAGTACAGGTGAGCGTCGGTGGAATTTCCGGCTCAACCTTGAAGGCGCGTCGGAAGTCGGCGATACGATCACGCACTAATAAGGGGAACTTGAAGGTCTCCTTCTCATGGTCGAGCTCGTTCAACGCTGAGATGGCTGCAGGCGGTAGTGCGAGTTTGCCGCGCGCCTCCTCCCCGGCGCTGGCCAAGGTTTCGATCTTGCGGATCAGCGAGTTGGTCAGGCGCAAAAATTGATCGTCGCTCAGTTGGATAAAGTTGCCACGGCGGTTATTGATTCGCGTCAGTAGCTCGGTGAAGGCGATTACCTTGCCGTCGTCAAGCTGCACCTCGCCACCAATCTGCAACCAGAAATTTTTTCCCAACGAGGCGGTGATGTTAAATGGTTTTCCGGTCGAAGGGCGCTGCACTGTGAGTGCGTGCCCCTCCGGCCACTCAAGAGCGACCAGCTCCGACAGTTGGTGAATCTCATTGAGAATAGTGAGCACGCCCTCAAAATCGTCAACCTCCCAGTGGCTTTCAGCCGTTTCCCAGCCCTGCAGCGCCGGTGCGCTTTGCAGCAACTGGTCACGCAGATCACGCTCTCCTTGCAGGTTGCGGTTAACAGCCACTACCGTGCCTTTTTCACGTACCATGACTTTGTGTGAACCGACACCTGGAGTTACCTTCAGATCCAGCTCAGGCACAGGGGCATTTTTCAGGTCAAAGTGCATGATGTCGTTGACCATGAAGGCCTGAAACCTCAGATTGACACCACCATCCACCGTGCGGCTTGTGACGAGCTCGTCATCAAAATCGCCGCTGATCCCTATTTTTCTGGCCAAAGCAGGGAGGAGCTGTTTAAAGCGCTCGCTACCTTCATGTGGAATTGTTAACTTTGCATCCTTGCCATACAGCCGCAAAATATCTTCAAATTTGATGTGCTCTCCGCTCTTCTCATATATTGTAAAGAGGGATGAGTGTTGCCGTGTCAGGCAAAGCTGTCGGTAAGGTGAGTCAAGCGGCCAAGTGGCCCGCAGCGTTGTCGCCCCTGCAGTCGAGGAGATTTCAATTACCGTTTCAGACCGCTCAAGCCGTATCGGATGGCGCTCAAATGCAGCCAAATGATAACCGTAGCGCCACTCCTGGGGGTCACTAACCATAAAGAGCCGTGGATGATCGATTAACGCCAGCAAGATTTTACAATAATCAATTTCGTTGCTATAGTTGTTGTAGACGCTCTTGCGGATGGCAACCTTGACGTCGACATCATCTTCATCGAGCGCATCATCCAGGTTTCCAGTGCCGATCTCATAAAGCTGAACTCTGCGTCCTGAACTCCACGCGCCACTCTTCAAGACTTTTTGCACGAGGGCATCGATGCGGACCACTCTGTAACTCGCGCCGGGTAGAGTGTGCGCCTCTGCCTCTGCGCCGACCGGCTGCAGCGCTATAATCCAGATGGTCTGTTGTTCCCTACCCGTATCGCCTGCACCCGGCCTGTCACTCTCCAGCGGCAACATCCTTTCGATTTCACCAAGCGCAAGCTCCCATCTGTATCTCACCTGTGGCTGACGCCATAGGGGCACCATCCCGGCCTCTGCCAAGAGCTGCTCAGCTTGCGCCAGCACGGGACTTTCAGGCGCAAAACGACGCACACAGGTGGTCAGCGAAGCTGCCGCGAAAAGCAAGCCGTTGCGACAAGCATGCTCCAACAGCGGCTCCAAGCCCTTTTTGATGAACGGATCAATATCCTGTTCCTCGAGGAAAAGAGTCTCCAGGCAGAGGAAGAACTCTTCTATAAAGGTGATAAACTCCCCACTGGTGCAACGTCGTTGTGGAGTTTGGCTGCCTGTGGCGCAAGCGACTAAATTGTCGTATGGCAGTGTCGTTCGTTTCACAAAACTGGCAAGCCCCAAATCGTTTTTGGCGAGCCTTTTCCACCAGATGTTAATCTGCTTGGCTTGTGGCTGCGTTGCCATCATTGTCAATAACGGCAGTACGATATAACTTCCATGTCGATCGAAAAAATAGGCCCGGTTTGTCTGGTCGTCTTTGGCAAACCCCAGCAAGGTAGTAAAAATCGCCTTTTCGCCGCCGCCACCATCCTGCATGAGCTTGCGCGAAGAATCGATAAAACCACAAAACACCTGCTCCTTACTCTTGCCGCGCAGAGCATCAAGCAACTCATAACTGCCGCACCAGACGGCTAGTGCCGTGAGCGACACCAGTTTTTCACCAGAGAGACTCCCTTCGGCCAGTGTCGCGATATGCGCTTTAAGCAGGCGTAGTATATCTGTCGTTTTAAATGGTCTTACCAGCAACTCTTCCACCAAAAATTCGCTTAGCGCGTAAAGCAACGCTCCGGGAGCAGCGTCAGGCGCCAGCAGCACACCATCGAGTATCTGCCTTGCCAGCGTATGCCACTTTGCATCGCACACATCGATACGCTTGCGTTCGCGCAATTGGTCGGCCAACGCATATTCACCATTCAGCAGTGCTTCATGGATGTCAAAAGTATATAAATTTTCAGCGGACTGCCAGTAGTAGAACTGCCGGAAGCGATGAAAGCCTGATGTATCCCACTGGCTTTTTGCAATGGTATCTTTGAATGGCTTGATTTGGCGCTGCTGGAATAGCATCTGCTGCGTGGCCAGCGCAAGTGGTATCACAAACATTTTTTTGTCGTTGGTCTGTAAAATCACTTGATGGCTGATCAATGAGTTGAGTGCCATTTCAATCTGCATTCTGGTGGCGCGCTCTGCAACGCGCTTGCCGCTTTTTTGCGCCTTTTGATGTAGCTCTGTCAAGCTGCTTGGCGACGCTTCAGGCAGCAGGAAAAGGAACATAAAGAGCTCTCTGGAGAGATTGTCAAATTTAAAATGCGGTTTTTCGGGCAGAGTTAGCACGATCAGGCCTGACGGTTATAAAAAAAGCATCTTGATTTCTCTTTCCCCAAAAATCAAGTTCAAAATTCGCATGATCAGGTTAAGTGGAGTGTTTAAGGTCGGGTGTTTAAGGAGCAGCCCGTTTAAGCAACCAGTTTTAAGTGATTCTTTCGGTTGACAAAATGCAGTGTGATTGCATATT
>CAZRGQ010000040.1:0-24295 GCA_964599645.1 uncultured Lentisphaerales bacterium
GAGAGTGAAAATGCCGATGAACTCAAATTTTACTGGAAGGGGGCGGCCTACGACGATGTTTTTTCTCTAACCGACCGCCTCCAGTTCCTATATATGCGCGGCATGAAGGAGTTTCTCGGCGAGGAGGTTACCTATATTGAGCAGCGCCAGATTGAGGAGGCTTTCCGCCTCTTCAAGAAAGACGCCACCAAGAAGGTGATTCTCGACTATTTCCGCCAGTTGAAATTCTTCACCGAAAACCACTTTGCCTTTATTAACGTCCACAACGAAAAGCTCTTCCACCAGAACGCCGCCGTGCTGCTGGCCATTGTCCGCATGTTGCAGGATATCCGCCTGCAGACGCAGGAGCACAACCAGTTTCTGGGCGATCTCTTTGAGGGGTTTCTCGACAAGGGCGTCAAACAGAGCGAAGGCCAGTTTTTCACCCCCATGCCAATCGTCCGCTTTCTGATCTCGGCGCTGCCGTTGGAAAGATTGGTAGCCGACTCCGACAAGCCGCCGCAATGCATCGACTACGCCTGCGGCGCGGGGCACTTCCTGACCGAGTACTGCCATCAAATCTTTCCCTTTGTGCGCCGCAAGGCGCCGCGCAACAAAAGTGGCGTTGAACTGGTGACGCGCGATCTCTTTGCACCCTGGTATGCCGCAGTCACCGGAATCGAGAAAGAGTACCGCCTCTCCAAAGTATCCAAGGTGTCGGCCTGCATGTATGGCCATAATGAGATAAAGATCATATATTCCGACGCCCTGGCCACCCATCCCGAAGTGCGCGACGGCGCCTACCAGGTGCTGGTCGCCAATCCGCCCTATAGCGTCAAAGGCTTTCTTGAAACCCTCCCCGAGGCGGAGCGCGCCCGCTACGACCTCTTCGACCCCTCCGGCGACCTGGTGCGCAACAATGCCATCGAGACCTTTTTTGTCGAACGCGCCAAACAACTGCTGGCGCCGGGCGGGGTGGCGGCGATCATCCTCCCCTCATCGATCCTCAGCAACGGTGGCATCTATACCCGCATGCGCGAGATATTGCTCAAGTATTTTGATATTGTCGCCATCGCCGAGTTTGGCAGCGGCACCTTCGGCAAAACCGGCACCAACACCGCCACCCTCTTCCTGCGCCGCAAAGCCACCGCCCCCGATTTGGCCGACCACTACCGCAACCGCGTTGACGCCTGGTTTAGCGGCGAATTCTCCCATGACTCCACCTTTGGCGACGCCCACCTGCTGGCAGCCTACTGTGAACGGCAAAACATCCCCCTGGCAACCTACCAGAGTCTGCTTAACGGCAAACCCGTCAAAGATTTGCTGGCCAACGAGATGTTCATGGAGTACCGCAAAGACTTTGACAAATCCACCATTGCCAAAAATATCGCTAAAAAACGACTTACTGCCAAATACACCGTTGCACAGAGCGCCGCTGAGCTGGAGCGGGCCTGGCTGCAATACCTGCGCGAGATTGAAGGCGACAAACTCTACTACTTCATGCTCGCCGCCAGTAGCAGCACGCCTGTGGTGCTGGTGAAGAGTCCGGCCGACAAAGAGGGGATCAAAAATTTTCTCGGCTACGAGTGGAGCAGCCGCAAAGGGAACGAAGGGATCAAATACCTGCACCGCACCGCTGGCGCGCCGACGCCGCCACCATCGGAAGAAGAGAGCGATCCCGACGCACCTCAACCGCCCGGCTTCACCGGCCTGGCCAGCATCCAGACGCCGCTCTTCAACCCGCAGGGGCTTGACGATGCCGGCAAGATCAACACCATCATCCGCGCCGCTTTCCAAAAAGAAACACCAGAGATACCGGAAAACATCGTCCCGTATGTCAGCCGCGCCGCCCTGACCGACCTCCTCGACTTTTCTCGCACCACCTTTGACAAAGCGTTCAAGACGAGCGTTGCAGAAGCAACAGCGCAGGTCAAAAGCAAGTGGCCACTGGTTGCTGTTGGGAAAACTTGCCAATTCCAATATGGAAAACCATTAAAAGAAAGTGATAGAAAACCCGGAGTTTTCCCTGTATATGGCTCGAATGGAATTGTTGGATACCACAATGAGTATCTGGTAAAAGCGCCTTTTATTGTAGTTGGCAGAAAAGGTTCTGCTGGTAAACTGCTTTATTCCAATGAGGATGGTTATCCAATTGACACCACTTTTTATATTGATCAAACAAAAGACGGCGCTTTGCTAGAGTATTTGTATCTTGCCCTTGGCACCTTGGATTTGGAAAAAGTAAATAATCAAATGGGTGTTCCTGGGTTAAACAGAAACGATGCATATCAATTACTAATTCCGCTGCCGCCCCTCGACATCCAAAACAAAATCGTGGCCGAGTGCGAGGCGGTTGATGAAGAGACCAATACCAATCGAACCCTGATTGAAGATCATCAGGCGAAGATTGGAAAGATATTTAATGACCTTGAAGCTATGGCCAGCGCAAGGTCTGAGAGACAGCTTTTGTACCAACTGTTAACCAAGGTACAAGGCAAGCAGACAAAAATTCCCGAAAGTGAAGTTCTCCAAGAAGGGAAACATCCTGTGATAACCCAAGAACGGGATCGCTTGGTGTCTGGCTACACAAACAAAGATGACTGCATAACGGATTTGCCTATCATTGTTTTCGGGGATCATAGTTGCTCCTTTAAATATGTTGACTTCCCCTTTGTCCGTGGTGCTGATGGTACACAATTGCTAAAAACTGATGAAAAAATTATACGGATGAAGTTCTTGTGTGAATATTTGAAAACCGTTTCGATTGAAAATGCAGAACGATACGAACGCCACTTTAAGTATCTCAAGAATACTAATATCCCAATCCCCTCTCTCGATGAGCAAGATCGCATCATAGCCGAGGTCGAGCAACTCGAAGCGACCATCACCACGGCCCGGCAGACTATTGCCGCAGCGCCCGCCCAAAAAGCGGCAATCCTGAAAAAATGGCTGGAGGAGTGAGGATGGCTAAAGATATTAATAAATCTCCATTTTCAGAGGAGACTCAAACCAAACTGGACATTTTTGCCGAATGTTTTAAGGAATGGTTTCCTGTAGCGACCAACCATGCGCAATTTCGTGAGGTTCATATATATGATTTTTTCGCTGGGAGTGGATATGATGAAGAAAGAGCCCCAGGATCGCCGTTAAGACTTTTGCAGGAGGCAAGAGGCAAAGATAATTGTTATTGCAAGCGAGTGAGAGAAAAACACAAGAAAGTTGTATTTTATTTCAATGAGAAAAAGAGTGACAAGCTATGCGATCTAAAGAACGCCGTGGTTTCGTCTCTTTCAGACTGTGAAAAAAACTGTTCCGAATCCTGTATTTACTCTGAGATCCAGTATTCCCATTTGGAGTTTCAAGAGGCTTTTGAAAAACAATCGTTCAGATCCGTGCTTGCCAATCCAAGATTCGCAAAATTCATTCTGTTGGATCAGTATGGCTTCAAGCATGTTGATGGAGAGACATTCCTCGATTTGATTACTGCTCCCGCTACTGATTTTATTTTCTTTATTTCATCCTCTTATATACGGCGATTTAGGAATCATCCGGCTGTGAAGCGATATTTCGACATAGAAAAAATCGAATTTGAGGTGGACAAGCCCCAAAACTGCCACCGCCAGATAGCCGCATATTACAGACACCTGATACCACTCGACAGAGAATACTATTTACATCATTTTACGATTAAAAAAGGTGGCAACTACTGGGGCCTGATTTTCGGCAGCAAGCATACTTTGGGCATGGAGAAATTTTTGAAAGTGTGCTGGCTGCATGATAAATATGCTGGCGAATCAAACTTCAATATCGATAACAACTGGGATGATGGCTCCCTTTTTGCACAGTTCGGCCAATCCATTAAGAAAGACAGGGTTAAAAAACAACTTCGAGAAGATATTTTAGGTGGCAAAATTGGCACAAACCTTATGGGCATGAAAGCGGCAATGCTTAATGGCTGCATGCCTAAATTGTTCATTGAAGTTGTCAAAGAGCTAAAAAAGGAAGGAGTTATAACTGTTGCCGGCACTAACGGCATGAATCCAAGCTATGCTGCGACTGACATTCATAATGTGACGGAATTCGCGATAAAATTGAACTTGACGGAGGCACCATGAGAACAACAAAAATTGAATGGACAGACAAGACATGGAATCCGGTAACCGGGTGCACCAAGATATCGGCTGGCTGCGCCAACTGTTATGCGGAGACTATGGCCAGGCGTTTGAATGCCATGGGTCTGACAAAGTATGCCAACAGTTTCAATGTCACAACCCATGAAGATGCATTGCGGGAGCCATTGCAATGGCGCAAGCCACACAATATCTTTGTCTGCTCGATGAGCGATCTTTTTCATGAAGATGTGCCCACCAGCTTTCTTGACAAAGTCATGGCGACGATTGCGGCGTCGCCGCAGCACCGTTACCAGATATTGACCAAGCGCGCCGACAGAATGGCCGACTATTTTTCCAAACGCATTGTGCCATCCAACGCATGGCTCGGCGTGACTGTGGAGAACAGGGCCGCCATAAAGCGAATTGAGTACTTGCGCGGACTGGAGGCTAAAATCCGTTTTTTGTCGTGTGAGCCGCTGCTTGAGGACTTGGGCGAACTCGATTTGAATGGCATTCACTGGGTGATTGTTGGCGGCGAGAGCGGTTCCAAGGCGCGGCCCATGAAAAAAGAGTGGGTTCTGGCAATTAAAAATGCCGCCGAGGAGCAAGGGGCTGAATTTTTCTTCAAGCAATGGGGCACCTGGGGCAGCGATGGCATCAAACGCAACAAACGTGCCAATGGCAAACGTTTACAAGGTCAGATTTTCCAGTCAATACCCGCTTTTGCATAGTGGGTAGATGTATGCTTTTAGGTTTGTTTGTTTGAAGAGTGTTACGCCGGCATGCTTGCAACTGTCTAAATATATGTTAATGTATTGCTATGAATTCAGATAACACTTTCAGATTATATGGCCGACAGCGGATATTGCTTTCGCTATTGCAGGCTATTGGCGAGGCGGTTGGCAACCGTGATTTCCAGAAGTTGCTTTTTTTCTACTGCAATATGGTTGAAAAGTCACCGTCTTACACCTTTGTGCCCCACCAGTATGGCGCATTTTCCTTCACATCATACGTGGACAGGCGCAAACTGGTTGAATTGGATTTGATTGATGGTAACACCGAATATTGGCGCCTGACTGCAAGAGGAAACGACTATTTGAGACATCCAGGTTCACCCAAAATAAAGCTCACCAGTGACTGGTCGGCATTACGTGGCGATGCTCTCATTGCTGAAAGTTACCGCCGCTTTCCCTTTTATGCCACCAGAAGCACAATTACCGCCAAGGTTTTGGCGGATGACCGGGAGAGCCTTGAAAAGATAAGAAAAGCGCGATGTAAAGAAGCCAAAGCACCATTGCTAACTATTGGCTATGAAGGGCACAGTATTGAAAGCTATTTGAATATTTTGCTTAAGAATGGGGTGACATTGCTGTGTGATGTGCGAAAAAATCCGCTCAGCCGCAAATTTGGATTTTCAAAAGCGGCTTTAGCGCGTTGCTGCAGAGAGATGGGTATAAAATATTTTCACATTCCATCATTAGGCATCGCCTCCGACAAAAGAAAAAATCTTGAGGAGCAGTCAGATTACGATGCCTTGTTCGCAGAGTACCAGGCAGTGGTGTTGCCGGGTGCCAATAGAGAATTGCAAACGATCCAAGAAATGGTGCGTGGCGGCGAAATAGTGGCCTTGACTTGCTATGAACATGCACCACAACAATGCCATCGCAGTTGCGTGTCTGAAGCTTTGATGTCCAAATACGGTGAAACATGCAGAGTTGCACACTTATGAATGCGAGGCGCCGATGGCCAAAGAGAGGATTCTTGTAACCGTCAAAACGTATCCCACATTGTCAAAAACATATGGGGAACTGGTTTGCACTGCAGGAATCCGGCCTGACGGATCATGGATTCGGCTTTATCCTGTGCCTTTTCGCAGACTTAATGAGACCGAAAAATACCGCAAATATGATTGGATAGAGTGCAACGTTATCAAACATAAAGGAGATCCGCGGCCAGAATCATACCGCCCCATAAATAATGCGGAGTTTAAAGCAGTTGGTCATATTGGTACTGCTGACAACTGGAGAGCAAGACGCGAGCTTGTCCTTGGTAAAACCAAGGTTTATCGCAATTTGGCAGAGCTTATATCTGATGCCCAAAAAGGAATATGCTCACTCGCGGTTTTTAAGCCAACCAAAGTGCTTGATTTGCAGTTGACGCCTGATGATAGCGATTGGGATACACAAAAGCTGGATGCGTTTCGTGCCCAGGCGAAACAGCCGGACCTTTTTGAAGACAACTCATGGAAGCAAACCTTTAATATGATCCCAAAGTTGCCATACAAATTCTCATACAGGTTTGAGGATGATGTGGGTCGTATCAGCAGAATGCGGATTTTGGACTGGGAGATAGGAGCCCTGTTTTGGAAATACGAGCGACATCCTGACGGCAAAAATGTTGCAATCGAAAAAGTCAAACAGCAATATCTTGAAAATTTTCTAAAAACCGACCTCCATTTTTTTCTCGGCACAACAATGGCCTTTCATAATCGCGCTCCTAATCCCTGGCTCATAATAGGCGTCATGCCAATCCCTCACGATGATGGACAAATGTTTCTGTTTTGAGTGACAAGGCCACGCAGCAATGAGAAGGCGCACGCCGCTTTTTGACGCCAAGAAAGGCGGGCGCCAGCTCTACATAGGTTACAGGCGATATGGCGAGACCTTCCGGTTGCATCCGGTCTATAAGCTCAGCCGCGCTCAAGCCAAAGTCGGTGTCGTCGGGCAAAACATCGAGGATGAGGCGGGTGTCGACAACCCTGCTCATGAGGTTTCGCCCTCCCGCAGTTCAACCAGCAGTGCGTCGCTGCCCCGGTTGTTGCTCATGTAAGTAGCGGCAAAGAGAGAGCGAAGAAAAGAGTGCATTCAGGCAATGCGACGGATTTGTTACTTCCGGCTAACAGCCGGCACTCTAGCCAGAGCGCCCGGCGTGCCTCTCTCAGCTCCTGCCACGGCGTCAGCGTTCGGCGTAGGCGCGGCCGGCATCGAAGGCGGCGATGTTCATCGCCTGATGCTGCTCAGGCAGGGCGGCGCGGATGGCGTCGTGCCAGGCTGCGACAGGCAACTCCAGCTCGTGGCTCAGGACACCGAGCATGGCGACGGTACCGACTCTGGGGGGGCCATACTCAAACTGCCGCAGGCAGTTGCTGGTGAGCAGGCGTCCGTCGGGACTGAGGCGATAGCGGTTGTTTTCGAGCTGTGTCGGCTCCATCACCACCAGAATGTCGGCGCTGCCATCGGGCACCATCGGGCTCAGCACCAGACTGCCGTAGCGGATGTCGGTGTTGACCGACCCGCCGCGCTGACTCATGCCGTGGACCTCGGCCTTTTTAACGTCGTGGCCGGCACGGAAAGCGGCATCAGCCAGGATATCGGAGGCCTTGACAATCCCCTGCCCGCCCAAGCCGGCAATGATAATGTTGACTACTCTCATTTCGCTACTCCGCTGGCGGCCTGGTTGGCGGCCTCGTACTGTTTGATCTTGGGAGCCGCCAGAATGCAGGGGCGGCGGGCGATAATCACCCAGAGACCGCCCTCACGCGCCTGCAGCAGGGCCTCCGCCAGTGCCCGGCGGTTGGCCACATGGTCGATCACGAGGACGTTGGGCACGCCCATGGCCTTGATGACCTCCTCCATCTTGATCCGATGGGCCGGGCCGCGGTCGAGTGAACGTCCGGTGCCGGGATGCTCCTGCATACCGGTCATGGCGGTTGTGCCGTTATCCAGAATCAGGATTACAGCGCCGGCAGGAGGCGGATTGTAGAGCATCTCGGCGATGCCGGTAAGACCGCTGTGCATGAAGGTGCTGTCACCGATAACGCTGACAACGCGGCGTGCTTCGTCGGGCGGCAAGACGCGGCGCAGGCCGAGTCCGGCGGTGATGCTGGCCCCCATGCAGACGGTCAGGTCGATCTTCTGAAAGGGGGGCATGACGCCCAGAGTGTAGCAGCCGATGTCGCCGCTGACGATGGCATCCTGTTCGGCCAGCACCTCAAAGGCGGTACGGTGCGGACAGCCGGGGCAGAGTTGCGGCGGTTTGCCGGGGGGCGGCGGAGCCTCTGCGGCTGTCTCTCCGGCCAGCAGACGTGCCACTCGCGTGACGGAGAGTTCGCCAAAGCGGTAGAGCTCGGGAATGGCAACGGGTTGCACGCCGGCGAGTATGGTCTGTTCGCGCAAGACGGGATCGCCCTCCTCGACCACCTGGATCGAATCGTGCGCGGCGGCAAAGGCCTGTACTGTTTTAGCCGGGAAGGGGTGAGGCAGCAAGACCTGAAGTACGGCGCTGGAGGCGGCGGCCTCGCGGGCATGCATGACGCTGATGCCGCTGGCGATAATACCGCCTTGCGTGCCTGCACTCTCATCAAGCGGGGCATGGAGCAGGGTGCCATGTCCCGGTTGCTCTGCCCAGTCACGGATTTCGTTGAGCTTTTCGCGCAGTCGCTTGTGAGCCGGACGGGCAAAGCCGGGCACCATGACGCGGGCGGGAATGTTGCGCGTAAAGCAGGAGGCCTCCGGTGCGGGGAAGGCGCGTCGCGTGACAATGGTTTTGGAGTGGCTGACACGCGTCGTGAGGCGCAACAGGACAGGGATATGCCAACGCTCCGAAACTTCGATGGCCCGCAGGGTGAGGTCGTAGGCCTGTTGCGAGTCGGCCGGATCGAAGAGTGGCAAGCCAGCGGCCACGGCATACCGCCGGGAGTCCTGTTCATTCTGGCTGGAGGCCATGCCGGGGTCGTCGGCCACCACGATTACCAGCGCGCCATCGACGCCGGTATAGGCGACGCTAAAGAGCGGATCGGCGGCGACATTGAGGCCGACATGCTTCATGGTCACGAGCACGCGCGCCTTGGCGAAGGCCGCTCCCAGCCCTACCTCGAGCGCCACCTTCTCGTTGGGGGCCCACTGGGCGTGGCCACCGAGGGCACTGAAGGCTTCCAACACCTCGGTGCTGGGGGTGCCGGGGTAGCCGGTGCCGAGCGCTACAGCGGCATCGATAGCGGCCGCCGCTATCGCTTCGTCGCCATTCAGCAGATTGCTTAAAGACATTACTTCTTCCTCTATCCGGTCCGCTGGCCGCTTGCAGGCACTTATAATGTCGGGCGTACATGCCAGTTGGGACAAATCAAGTTGATCAACTCGATATTTTAACAAGCTGCCTGACAGATTGCCAGTTGATAGTAACCCAATTAATCAGCTTGCGTGGCAGGTAGCTTATATTTTACAATGTAGAGTAATGCGTTTTTTTAAAAAACAACCTGCTGTCGTGGTAAGACCACGTTCCCAGCACCCGATTTCACGCCGCAACATCGCGCCCGAAGCGTTGAAGGTGCTCTACCGTCTCAATGAGGCCGGCTATAAGGCCTATCTGGTCGGGGGCTCGGTACGTGACCTGCTGTTGGGACGCCAACCGGAAGATTTCGACATCAGCACCGACGCCAGTCCGCGCGAGATCAAACGTCTCTTCCGCAACTCCTTTCTGGTAGGGCGGCGCTTTCGTCTGGCCCACATCGTTTTCGGCAAACAGGTGGTCGAGACGAGCACCTTCAGGCGTCAGCCTGAGGCGCAGGAGGCGGGCGTGGTGGATGAGGATGCTCCCGGTGCCCTCTATCAGGCGAGCGACAACACCTTCGGCACGCCGGAGGAGGATGCCCGCCGGCGCGACTTTACCGTCAACGCCCTCTTTTACGATATCAAGAGTTTTGAGATCATCGACTACGTCGGCGGGCTGCCCGATCTCGACAACCGCATCCTGCGCTCCATCGGTGATCCTGAAATCCGCTTTCGTGAAGATCCGGTACGGATGATGCGGGCTGTGCGTCTGGCGGCGCGACTCGACCTGACCATCGAACGCAAAGCCTGGCGCGCGATCCGTAAATATCGCAATGAGATCAATCTGGCAGCCCACTCCAGAGTGCTGGAGGAGATTTTCCGCCTCTTTGCCTGCAGTACCGCCGCCAAAACCTTCAAGATGCTCTGGCAGAGCGGACTCATGGAGCCGCTGCTGCCACAGTTGGACCGTCATATCAACCAGCACGGCAAGGACAAATCGCCGCTGTGGCGCTATCTGTCACGGCTTGACCAGAAGGAGCGGGAGCTGGGCGTGGCGTTTGACAACGGACTGCATCTGGCATTGCTGATCTGGCCGCTCTTTCAAAGCAGAGTGGCCACCGGGGAGCAGGTGGAGTCCGGCGGCCGGGAGCAACTTCAGGTGGCCATGGAGTGCCTGGCCGAATTTCGCGACCGCTTCAAGCCGCCCAAAGCCGTTCTCTATCAGGCTGCCAACCTCCTGGCTGACCAGCAGCGCCTGACAGTGCCGCCACGCTCCGGACGCCGCCTGCGCGGTGGCCGTGCACAGCAACTGGCCGACGCCATCCGGCTGGCTGAGATTTGCAGCCCACCGGGCACCGAGGCTGAACGCGGCGCCACTCTCGCCAAGTGGCAGGCGCTGCTACCCGATACCGCAGCAGAGAGTGGCGCAAAATGCGAGGCGGCGGCCACCGCCGGCCGTCCTCCTGCCCGGCGGCGTCCGCGCCGGCCACGCAAAGGACGCCAGCCTGCAACTAGTCAAAAACTGGCAACCAAAGAGGGATAGCATGAAGAGTCTGCATGAGCGCATCCGCGAGCTGGCCAGTCAGCGCAAAGCTGTTATTCTGGCTCATAACTATCAGGCGGCAGAGGTACAGGATGTGGCCGACTATTGCGGCGACTCACTTGAATTGAGCCGTATCGCCGCTGCTACCGATGCGGACGTAATCGTCTTTTGCGGCGTCTACTTCATGGCCGAGACGGCCAAGATTCTGAGTCCGCAGAAGACCGTTTTGATCCCCGATCCGCAGGCCGGCTGCCCGATGGTCTCGATGGCTCCATTGACGGCGGTGCAGGCGCTCAAGGATAAACACCCCGGTGCTGCGGTTGTGACCTACGTCAATTCGAGCGCCGAAGTGAAGGCGATCAGCGACGTCTGCTGCACCTCGGCCAATGCCGTCAAGGTCGTGGCGAGCATCCCTGCGGAACGTGAGATCATCTTCGTGCCCGACCAGCATCTGGGGCATCATATCGAGACGCTGACCGGACGCCGGATGATCCTCTACCCAGGCTGCTGCCCGACGCACGCCAAGCTGCATCCGGCCGATATCGAGACGCTGCGCCAAGCCCACCCCGGAGCTCCGGTACTGGTACACCCCGAAAGCCGCCCCGAGGTGGTGGCGCTGGCCGATGCCGCCCTCTCCACCAGCGGCATCCTGGACTATCCGCGCCAATCACCGGCCTCAACCTTTATTATCGGCACCGAAACCGGCATGCTGCATCGCTTGCAGCGGGAGTATCCCGACCGCACCTTCATCCAGGCCTCTGAGCTGATGGTCTGCCCCAACATGAAACGCACCACCATCGACAAGGTACTCTGGGCGCTGGAGGATATGAAGCATGAGGTCGTGATCCCCGAAGAGACGCGGCTCGCGGCCTTGAAGGCGGTGGAACGGATGGTCGCGATAGGATGAGCGCGCCTGCGCCTGCTGACTGTCGCCAGTGCGCCCGCAGGCACAGTTACGGGAGGCAAAACCTGCTTTGGGCGCTCCTCATGCTGCTCTGTGCAACGGCCTCCTACCTCCAGGCAGCCTCTCCCGCCACAATCGTCGCCACCGTCTCCCCTTTGCGTCGGGCAGAACGGTGCGCCGCCTCGCAGAGACGGACGTTGCGCAGACCGTCTTCACCTGTCATGGGGCAATCAGACAGGATTGAGGTGGCGTGTGCTGCAATCACCCCCTGGTAGATATTGGCCGGCTTGGTAATCGTGAAGTTTCTGCGACTGGCCCCCGTGTCGAGTTCGAGGCGCTGTTTGAACGGTTCGCCAGCATGCCCCGAAAGCTGAAACAGGGTGCCATAAGCACGCAGCACCCCCTTGTCGCCATAAATCTCGTAACCGAGATTGCCTAGCGTCCCAGCCAGACCGCCACGCGGGTCACAGAACGAGACGTTGACACTGACCGTGAAACCACTCGCAAGGTCACACTGTATCAGGGCACCATCTTCCACCTTGATCGCCATCCGTTTGGGGTAGTAGACGGCTCGTATGGCCTTGATCTCAGTTTTGAAGAGCGCTTCAATCATATAGAAACAGTGACTGGCAACGTCGCCGATCGGGCCACCCATTTCATCGCTATTGCTGCAGCGCCACGAAGCCGCTTCATCGGGCTCATAGCCAAAGGCAAACTGCATGTGGAAACAGGCATCGTTGACGTTGCCCAGCGCCTGTTGCTGCAACAACTTGGTCGCCTTCAGATTGAGCACATTATGTATCATCATGTGGTCGACGGCCAGACTGAGACGTTTTTTTCGGGCCAGACGTACCAATTCACGCGCCGCACGCGCCGTGGTAGCCAGCGGTTTCTCCACCAAAACGGCTTTCCCCGCTGCCAACGCCTGCAGCGCCAACGGTGCATGGGTGAGGTTGTTGGTGGCGACAACCACGGCATCCAGCTCGCAGTCGTTGATCAGCTCCGTCGCGTTGCGATACCACTTGAGACCCAGAGCCTGCGCCGTTTTGCGTCGCTCACTTCTGATATCGGTAACCCCCAGCAGGCGTGCGTGGGGAGATGGCGCACAACGCTCAGGGTCACAACCGAACCCCTCGCGGGCCAAACGGTTTTCGGCAATGCCGCCAAAGCCGATCATCCCGTAACGCACTACGCCTGCCGGGCACTTGCTCCGGCCACTCTCATGCTTGTTGCTGCTCATAAGTCAAATTGTAGCAGGTTAGGCATTAAACTGCATCAGGTAAACAAGCAACCCTGGAAAGTCAGCGGTTCTAGCCGCGCACCTTGTTCTCTTTGCGTCGTTTTTCGACGATTGCCTCGGCCATCTCTGCCGGTACCGTCTCGTAGCGTTCGAGGTGCATGGTAAAGGTTCCCCGTCCCTGCGTCAGGGTACGGATCGTATTGGAGTAGCCGAACATCTCGGAGAGCGGCACGATGCCATGTACCACCTTGCTGCCGGCACGATCGTTCATACCCTCGATGCGACCGCGGCGTTGGGCGATTGATGAGGTGGCAGCTCCCATAAACTCTTCCGGCACCACCACAGCCACATTCATGGCCGGCTCCAACAGGTGAGGACGCGCCTCGAGAAAGCGGGCCCGGAAACATTGACGCCCCGCCTCAATAAAGGCAAACTCGCTCGAGTCGACCTCGTGGTACGATCCGTCATAGACCGTTACCTTGAGATCGACCACCGGATAACCGGCCAGTGGTCCCGACTCAAGGGCCTGAATCACACCCTTCTCAACCGAGGGGATATACTCGCTGGGAATGGTGCCACCCTTGACTTCGTTGACAAAGGCAAAGCCGCGTCCCGCCTCCTGCGGCTCAACCCTGAGACAGACGTGGGCAAACTGGCCGCGTCCACCCGACTGCTTGACGTGCCTGTAGGCACCTTCGCGTGTCTCGGTCAGGGTTTCACGGTAAGCCACCTCAGGACGTCCGATGACGCACTCCACCTTGAATTCGCGCCGGATGCGATCCACCAGCACCTCCAAATGCAGCTCGCCCATGCCTGAGATGATCGTCTCGCCCGTCTCGTGATCGAGTGCGACGGTAAAGGTGGGGTCTTCAGCAGCCAGGGTATGGAGTGCTGCCCCCAGTTTCTCGTTGTCGTTACGGCTCGAAGGGCTGATGGCAATCGAGATTACCGGCGCCGGGAATTCGATCGTTTCAAGGACTACCGGCCGAGCGGGATCGCAGAGTGTATCGCCGGTGCGCGCTTTGCTGAGACCGGCCACAGCCACAATGTCGCCGGCATGGGCCACCTCGACGTTCTCCTGCTTGTTGGCCAGCATGCGGAAGAGACGTCCAACCCGCCCTTCGCTCTCCTGCGTGGCGTTGTAGATCGTCTGGCCCAGCTTGAGGGTGCCGGAGTAGATGCGCAGATAGATGACGCGCCCCATGTGTTTGTCGGCCACCACCTTGAAGGCGAGCGCTGCAAAGGGATCGTCATCGCTCGGATGGCGCAGCTCCTCTTCATTGTCATGCGCCCGTACCGCACCGACATCGAGTGGCGACGGCAGAAAACGTGTCACCCCGTCCAGCAGTGGCTGTACCCCCTTGTTTTTGAAGGCGGTGCCGCAGTAGACCGGCACCAGGGCACGCGCCAGACAGCCCTTGCGGATACCCTTGAGGATGTCGGCATCGGAGAGCAGCCCATCGTTGAAATACTTCTCCAACAGATTGTCATCCTGCTCGGCGGCCTGCTCTACCAGCGCCTGATGGGCCGCTTCGCACACCTCGCGCAGGTTATCGGGAATCTCGCCGTAGGTGACCTCGACGTTGCGCCCCTCTTCATCAAAATAGACGGCCCGCATGCGCAGGATATCGACCACCCCGCGGAAGGTGTCGGCCGCACCGATCGGATAGGTCATCACCACCGGATTCGACTGCAGCGTATTGCGGATCTCCTCTACGGTACCGGCAAAGTCGGCCCCGACCCGATCCATCTTGTTGATGAAGCAGAGCTTGGGCACCAGATACTTCTCGCTCTGACGCCACACCTGCTCTGTCTGCGGCTGCACGCCACCTACTGAACAGAAGAGGGCAATGGCACCATCGAGCACCCGCAGACAGCGCTCTACTTCGGCTGTGAAGTCGACGTGTCCCGGGGTGTCGATCAGGCTGATGCGGTAGTCCTTCCAGTTGACCGTGGTGGCGGCTGAACCGATCGTGATACCGCGCTCCTGCTCCTGCACCATAAAGTCCATCGTCGCCGCCCCATCATGGACTTCGCCCATCTTGTGGCTGGCACCGCAATAGTAGAGAATCCGCTCGCTGGTAGTCGTCTTGCCGGCGTCAATATGGGCCATGATACCGATGTTGCGGATTTTGGAGAGTGGGTGGACGTATTCGGACATAGTTGCCTGCTGGCACTGTTTCGGGAGAAAGGAAACCAACAGCTTAACAAATTGGCAGTTAAAGTACAATCACAAAAGAGGGGAAGGCCAGGCCGCGATTGCGGGCGGGCGAGCCGAGGCCGGGGAGCCAACGCTCCGCGCCGTCGGTCAGGAGTCGTGAATCTCTGGTTGTATCGCCCGGCCCCTTGGCCTCGGTACAGGCGAGGCCGCAGGAGTTGGTGGCCCAGTCGACCGTATCGTCACCGCCGATGTTGCCCCGGATGATAGTGTTCACAAGCATCGAAGCGACGTTCCGGTGATCGTACAATCGGTCAGCACACCAGCGCTATTGCCCGCGATCAGACAGTTGGAGAGGATGCCACTCCCAAGAAAGCCGCCGCCGCTGTCAGGCGATGCATGCCTATCCTGCCTTGCCCGCTTGCGTGCCACGTGCCAAGGCTACACAGACATTTCTGTCTATGCCTCTTTGGTCGAGGTGCCAGAGAGAGACAAAGAAGTTAATTTTAGGTGTGTTTGCCCTGCTCTCCCGGCTTGACACACTGCGCCTCCGGCTTGATAATTCCCTCCTCTCAAACGACAGAAAGACCCCTCATGAGCACTACTCCCAAAATTCTCCTTTTTCAAGGCGACTCGATAACCGACTCTGGCCGTTCGCGTGACGCTGCCCTGCCGCCCAACCGCAATCTCGGCATGGGGTACCCACTGCTACTCGCTGCCCAACTGCTGCAGCACTATCCGCACACCAATCTCCACATCTACAACCGGGGAGTTGGTGGCAATCGGATTACCGATCTCTATGCGCGTTGGAAAGGCGATGCGCTTAACCTGCAGCCGCAGATTATTTCAATCCTGATCGGCGTCAACGACTCCTGGCACGAAGCTCACCATCGTACCGGCACCTCAGTTGAGCGCTATGCCGATCTCTACCGTATTCTGCTTGAGGATACGGTCGCCGCTCTGCCGGACGTCAAGCTGGTCCTCTGCGAGCCTTTTGTGCTTGGCACCGACACGGAGAAGGCGGCTTGGAGTGGCGAATTGCGTGAACGCAGCGCTGTGGTGGCCGATCTCGCCACCCGTTTCAAGGCGTTCTTTGTGCCGCTGCAAGAGCCCCTGAACGCCGCCACTCAAACCGCCCCGGCCGACTATTGGCTCTATGATGGTGTCCATCCCACTCCTGCCGGCCACGCCCTCATTGCCGCTCAATGGTTCAAAGTTGCCAGACACCTCTTTGACGGCAACAGGCCAACACAGGGAGAGTAGCAACGGGGGCAGATGGGATAGCTGTAGCTCTTTGGTCCACAAATACCCGGCCTGATCGCTTGACAGCTATGCTATCATGAACGCATGAAAATTGCAGTCATAGGCGCAGGTCACGCGGGTGTCGAGGCGGCAGGCAGCGCGCAGAAGGCCGGAGCGCGGGTGGTGCTATTCTCCAACGAGCGGATGCTGCCATACTTCCGCCCCCGCCTGCCGGGCGTGGCCTTCGGTCAGCTCGCTCCGGAAGAGATCACGATGCGCCCCGCCGCGTGGTATGCCGACCGCGGCATCGACCTGCGGCTGGATGCGCCGGTGGCAGCCATTGATCCCGCAACCCTGACCGTGGAGTGCCGCGGTGTGCGCGAGTCGTTCGACGCCCTGGTCCTGGCACCCGGTGCCAGACCCCGCCCCCCGTGCGTTGCGGGGCTGACTCCCGGTCTGCCGGTTTTTCAGTTGTGGAGCATGGACGTCGCCTGTCGCATCCGTGAGCAGGTTGTTCCCGGACACCGCCTGGTGATCGTCGGCGGCGGTATCCTCGGGTTGGAGACGGCGCTCCGCGCCCGCGAGGCGGGACTCGAGGTAACGCTGCTGGAACACCAGCCCCGCCTTATGCCGCGCCAGTTCGGCGCGGAAGGGTCGCGAATCATCCAGACGACGCTTGAGACTCTCGGCATCGCCGTGAGGACGGATGCCGCTGTCAGCTCGGTCACGGGCCGGGGCGCAGACCTCGGTCTGTGCTTGCAGGGGGGGACAGAGATCGCCGCGGAACTGCTGCTCTTCTCGATTGGCACGCTACCCAACGACGACATGGCGGCGGCGGCGGGGCTCGAGGCCGCGCATGGCATCAGCGTCAACCAGTTCCTGCAGATCGGCGCAACGCGGATCTTCGCCGCCGGTGATGCGAGTCTGCTGGGCGGCAGGACACACTGCACCGTGCGCAACGCCACGGCGCAGGGGAAGCTGGCGGGGGCCAATGTTGTTGCGGCGCTGCACGGGGCTGCCATGCAGCCCCACCGCGAGCAGGTCTACCCCATCTTTTTCAAGAGTCCCGAAATCGAGCTGCATGCGGCGGGCGTGCCGGCCAGCGGCGCGCTGGTCGAGGAGCGTCTGGACGATGGCCGCGATCCCGCACGCTACCGTGCCGTTGTCCGTGACAACGGGCGGATCGTGGGTGTGCAGATGATCGGCACCCGTGAGGGTTTCGACGAGCTTGCCGCAGGGGTGATGGGCGGGTAGCGCAGGGTGGCTATAGTGCCGATCTTGCCAAGCTGGCGGCCGCCGAGGCGCTCGACGGCTTTGCCGTGCGGGGTATCGGCCCGTATGCTGCTCTCATGGCACCACGTGCCGCAGCGTCATAAACCACCAGCAGCATCAATATTATCAACTCTGCCAGCAGCACGTAGAGTAGCGTCTGGTGCATGACAACCGCCTGCGTTCTATTGTCGTCTCTATTTTTCACGGCTAATCTCCCTCTTTGACAGGCACTCCCCATGACTGCCCGCCACCCCCTTGAAGAGTGGCAGTCACCTTTTTTCCACTCATGAGCAAAAAAATATTTTCACAGTAAGCGGAAAAAGTGGCACTACACCCTTCTGTAGGGGTGGAGGGGGCTGAAGAGGCGGAGCCTTTTAATCACTCGCTACTGCACTCCGTGGTTGCAGCAAGATGGGTGCGGCTGAGAAGGGCGTGATATAACTCACACGATGGAACGAAGCCACAACGGCGGGGAGGCGGCTATTAGGGACAGACCCTTTAAAGGGGCGGCAGGGACAGGGAATGTGATAGTCCCGTGCAACATAGCCCCGCAGGGGAGTTAGAGATCAGCCCAGGGCACGCCCTGGGAAACGGACGCAAGAAAATAACCAAGCCCTTAAAGGGCGCGACATGCCCGTTGATGTCACGTCCTTTCAGGGCTTTTCAAAAAGTAAGACAGTTTTCTCTCAGCGCTCCTCCATCATCGTCTTAAACTCGATCCATCGCATCGGTCTCCATGCTTCGCACTCTCTTTGCCACACCCCTATCGCTGACCGATTACCATTGCAGAAAGCTTTTGCTTGCCCGGCTGAACAAAAAACGCTTAAATATGTTCACTCGACTAACCATTGAGGGACTTTTGTGCAAAGACTTTTTGAGAAATACCGGCGCAAGGCAGCCGCCGTGCCGCTGGCAATGATGCGTTCGCTGATGGACGAGGTCAAATGGGGTGCGCGTCTCGTGGGAATATGCGGCGCGCGCGGTGTGGGGAAAACCACGCTGCTGTTGCAACGGCTCAGGCAGCACCACGCCCAGAATGCCGGGGCGCTTTACGTGAGTCTGGACGACATCTGGTTTTCAGAACATCGGCTGGTGGATCTGGCCGACACGTTCGCCAAGCGCGGCGGGCGTTGGCGATACCATCTGGATCGAGGACGGCTTCGTCTGCGACTCGGGCGGCAGATACATCAGCGGCGCCGGCGCCACTAATCGCATCGTGCTGGACAAGGCGATCACACTCCGCAGCGTTAGCGGCACGATGGCCAACCCGGCCGTGATCGTCGGCGCGTATCACAATCCCGCCGGAGGTGTCACCAACGGCACGGCCGCGATTCGTTGCCTCTATGTTTCCGCCCCCGCCACGGTGATCGGCCTGCAGCTCACCAACGGCGCGACCAGCGCGGCAACCGGACATGGCGGCGGAGCCTATCTGACTTCCAGCGGCGCCGGAACGTTGTTCTCGAATTGCGTGATCACCGCCAACAGCGCGGCCGGCTACGGCGGCGGAGTGTACGGGGTTACGCCCACGGTCCTCGCGCGATGCCTGATCCGCAGCAACTATGCCGTCTCGTTCGGCGGCGGCGCATATGGCGCCACGCTGCGTCAATGCGACATCGTGGACAACGGAACTTCGCCTGCGGGCGGCTACGGCGGGGGTATGCACAGCGGCTCGGCCGAGTTCTGCCGCTTCGTCGGGAACTACGCCCGCGTAGGAGGTGGCGTCTATTCCGCAGCAGTTTCCGACAGCTCGCTGATCAGCAATCGCTGCGTCTGGGCCGGCGGCGGCGAGGTGTTCGTAGCGCCGCCGCGCCCTGTTGCTACGACCGCAGTGAATCACCAACAAAGGAACCTCAATGAAAAATCACAACGCTGAAAATAACCAGACTGCCATGCCGCGTCCGGAGTATCCGCGACCGCAATTCAAGCGTGAGAAGTGGCTCAACCTGAACGGTTGGTGGAGCTACTGCTTCGACCACGGCAAGTCGGGCATGGATACCGGGCGCGAACTCTACAAGACGACCGGTTTTGCCGACCGGATTTTGGTGCCATTCTGTCCCGAGAGCCGGCTTTCGGGCGTGGCGTACACCGACTTCATCGAGGCGATGTGGTATCACCGTCAAATCGAGATACCCCATGACTGGCAGGGGCAAAAGATACTGCTCCACTTCGGCGGGGTCGACTATGAAGCTGAAATCTTTATCGATGGCGTTTCGGCCGGTACACACTTCGGTGGCAGCGTCTCTTTCTATTGTGACATTACACGGTTGGTGACAGCGGGTAAGAGCCACCATCTGGTGGTGCGCGTGCGTGACGAGTTGCGCGGCGGCCATCAGACAGGCGGCAAACAGAGTTACATCTTTCAGTCACATGCATGTCACTACACCCGCACCACCGGTATCTGGCAGACGGTCTGGCTCGAAGCGGTTGACCCTCTGGCGCTGGAGAGCTGTCAGATTATCCCCGACTTTGATCGTGGGGCTTTTACCTGCATGCCGCGCTACTTCGCTACCGCCCGGGGCACAAAACTGCGCCTAAGACTCTTTGATGGAGCCAGCGAAGTGGCCGCCGTCACCGGCCCGGCGATGCCCGGTGTGCCACTGACAGCGACACTCCCCGCCCCCAAAGCGTGGTCGCCGGAGACTCCCTTCCTCTACGACTGCCTGTTGGAGGTTGTGTCGCCCAGCGGCGCGGTGATCGACCGGGTTGAGAGCTATGCCGGCCTGCGCAAGATACATATCGAGGGCAACCGTCTCTTCCTCAATAACAAGCCGCTCTATCTGCGTATGGTGTTGGATCAAGGCTTCTACCCCGAGGGCATCTGGACAGCGCCCTCCGACAATGATCTCAAACGCGACATCGAGTTGGCACAACAGGCCGGCTTCAACAGCGCCCGCCTGCACCAGAAGGTCTTTGAAGAGCGCTTCCACTACTGGGCCGACCGCCTCGGCTACCTGACGTGGGGTGAATCGGCCAGTTGGGGTTGCAATGTCAACCGGCTGGAGGATGCCCGCAACTTCCTCAGTGAGTGGAGCGAGATTATCGTCCGCGACCGCAACCACCCCTCGATTATCGCCTGGTCGCCCTTCAACGAGACGAGCAGCGTTACCGACCAGAAGCAACATCATCGCCTGCACATCGACGCCTATGAATTAACCCGCCGGCTCGATCCTACCCGTCCGGTTAACGATGCCAGCGGCTATATTCACGTCCGTACCGATCTCTGGACCGTGCACCACTACGAGGGTCCCGACAAGCTACGCCAGATGTTGGTACCCGAGAACGCTGATGGCGTCTACCACCGCTGGCCCGAGTTTGAAGCCCAGTATGAGGGGCAGCCCTACATCGTGGATGAATTTGGCGGTATCAAATGGATTCCGCCAACGGACAAACCGTATGCCGCCAACACCTGGGGCTATATCGAGCTTGCCAGCGCAGAGGAGTTCTATCAGATGCTTGCCGCAGAGGTTGAAATCATCCTCGATATTGAGCATCTGAGTGGTTACTGCTATACCCAGCTCACCGATGTCGAGCAGGAGCAGAATGGCATCTACAACTACGATCGCTCTCACAAGTTCGATCCACAACGTATTGCAGAGATTTTTTCCAGAGTGCCTGTCTGGTTGCAGCACGAGGCGGAGCGACACCCTTACCCGACCAGCAGGAACTGATACCTTTTATGCTCAACCTCTTACGCTCGCCCATAACTTCGCCTGTTGCCATGTCCGAAAAGGTAGGGCGTGTCTCTCCGAGACCGCCGCGGACGGCTGCGGAGAGCCGTCCCTACCTTAGTTACCCCAGGGCTGCAGAGAGCCGTCCCTACCTCCTCGCTTTGGTATTGAACCTCAGCGCTACGCTGGCCATCGCCCAAACGACCTTCGATCCGGCGCGTGTTGTCGTCAGGCCTACGGCCATGCCGCCTGCAGCCTATATCAACGATTGGTATGCACCGCCGCCCGACTGTGTGCCGCAACAGGCGATTGCCGCCTACTCGCTTAACACCCGTGTGCCCGACTACTTCTGGCTGCCTTACGACGGCGCGCATGCCCTGGCGTTACGTATCCGCCCCATCGCGCGTGAAAAACTGGAGCAGCAGATTGCGGCCAAGCTGATTGATCCCGCCAAAAACCCGGAGACGTTGACTTTCAACCTCGCGACTGAGAGTGACGAAGCCGCACGCACAGTCGTCATTGCCAACCTCAATCAGCCGGCTGACGACTTCGTGGCGCTCGCCTTCAAACTCAAGGTGCGTGCACGCAATGCCGGCACAGGCCTCAAGGTGGTGGCGCAGGGCGTTACGACCCTGCTGACCGAAGAGCATGCCGATCCCGAGACGGCTTGCCAGGATGGCTTCCGGGCTTACAAGATCGCCTTCCCTGCCCGTAAAAGTGCGCGGCTACGTGACCTGGCGCTGGTCGTCGCTCCCGCCACAGCCGCCGACTTCGAGCAGGAGTTTGTGATCATCGATCTCCACTTCAAACGCGCAGCGCCACAGCCGCGCTTCGACGATATCCCGCCGCGGCGCTGGATTCGCAAAGCCGTGTTCGAGGCGGGGCGTGAGCCGACGGAGAGCGATGCCATCCCCGATATCCGCGCCTTTGTTGAAGCGCAGCCAGCGGAGTTCCCCAGCCTCAAATTGCCGACCGCGCCTTATACACTGCGACCACAGAGCGAGAAGGAGAGCGACGGCGGCTTCAAAGCAGAGCAGGTGCAGGTTAAGCTGGGAGAGCGCGAAGTCGAGGCGCTGCGCATCACGCTCAGCCACGGTCCGCGTTGCTACCTCAAATTCCCACTCACCTTCGATGCCACCGACTATAATACCCTGACGCTCTTTGCCAAGGTTGAGGTACCGGCAGGTGCGCGCCCGCTACAGGGAGATCGCAAACCGATGCTCTGGGGCAGCGATGCCGCCACGCTCAACAAACCCTTCGATACCTTCGGCGTCGGCCTCTACAGCGCCACACACGACTATGAAGATTGGGGTCGTTGGGGGGTGATGCAGGCGATGTACACCCAAAATCTGGAGTTGGACGCTGCGGCGCCCGACGGTTGGCGCCTCTTGGCCTACGACTTCGTCAATGGCGCCCCATCCGGCAACAAGAGCGCCTTCTATCCCAAGATCACCCACTGGACCTTCTACTACGACAACCGCAAGCTCGCGCCGGGCGAGGAGGTGGTGATCACGATCGCGGCACCTCTGGCCACCAAGGGGCTGATGCAGAGTGGCGGCGATCTGGCAGCTTACCGGCAGTTTCTTGCCGAGCGTCCCTTGTGGTCGCTGCTGACGCCGGGAGATAAAATCAAGGCGCTTGATCCGCCAGCGACCAATCGTCTCACGACACCGATCCGCTTCATCGAAAATCACCTGCCGCAGGGGAGTGTTTACCTCGACATTGCCGATGTGCCGGAGGTGCATCGCCAGGTAGTGCGTCGGGCCGCCAGCACGCTGGTCGATCTGCTGGGGCGTAAATATGGCGCGCTCGCGCCGATACCGCTGCTTGAGAAGCGCCCTCCCAAAGAGGTCACAAAGGCTGTGATCATCGGTGGTAACGCCTTTCGTGTCGTTGACAAGGAACAATACGGTGCCGATATCAAGGCCCTGCAAGGCACACCCGGTTGCGCCATCCGCAGCGATGGAACCAATGTTTACATCTACGCCGCCCCGTGCAACTACGCCGGCGCGGCGCGTGGATTGGCCAACGGCATCTATACCTTCCTTGAAAACAACACCGATGTGATTTTCGCCTTTGCCGATAAAGAGACGCCGCAAGGTGCCGATGTTGTCTTTGATCTCTCACCCGACGGCAACTTCGATATCGTCTGGGGACGCGACTACCTCAATCTTCCGCCACTGCAACTCTGGGGTGCGTCGGGTGTTCCAGCCTGGCACAACGACCACAACCGCGCCGCTCGCACCAGCGTCTGGGGTGACAGTGAATATGCCGGCTTTCGCGGACGCTCTTGCAACCACTGGTGGGGTTATGGCACAGGCTCAAATGGACTCAAGGGCGAACCGAATGAGACGTGGGGTATCGGCGAGGATGGCCAACCGATGTTGCCGGGCTGCTACACCGGACACCCCTGTCTGATCCGGGTGCTCGAACCGGCCAAAGAGGCCTATGTGCAAGCGTCGGGTTTCGCTCCGGTCAAGGACCAGTATCCCGCTGGAGAGGGCTTTGCCTGGAACTCTTACGATGTGCATGGGTTGTGGGTCGAAGACACGCTCAAGGTGTGTCAGTGCGCGTTGTGCGCCCTGCCGCTCCGTCTACCGGATGGATCATTGGTGCAGCGCGACGAGGAGGAGTTCCTCTCAACGCAGTTTTACGCCAACGGTTGTGCCATGATCAACGCCGTCAACGTCTATGCCAACCGCCAGGCGCGCATCGAGTCGATCGCCTACTTCTGGATGACGCGTGTGCCGCGTCTCCCCCTCTCGCGCAACTACAACGTCCGCTTCTGTCCCTACATCCGCAAGGACTACTTCGAGCCGATCTACGCCCCCAGCAACGATATCTGGTGGCGCGAGTTGGTGCGCTGGAGTCAGCTCGACGTCAAACTCGATCTCTACGAATACTTCCTCTTTATTCAGGCGCGTCCCTGGGCCGACGTCTTCGCCTACGATCTGGCCGCCTTCGCGGCGCTCGGTGTCAGCGATGCGATTCTGGAGGGCGACAGCGGGCCGCAGGCGATGTTGGAACGCTGGGTCGTAACGCGGCTTATGTGGGAGCCGCAACAGCGTGTGGCCGACCTGCGCGCCACCTTTATCCAGCGCACCTTCCGCGAGGCGGCGCCGGAGATGG
>CAZRGQ010000041.1:0-1627 GCA_964599645.1 uncultured Lentisphaerales bacterium
CATGGCCAAGGCTGCATCACTGAACATCCGCGTGGAGCCGGAAACAAAAACGAAGGCCGAAGCCTTGTTTTCGCATTTCGGAATCACCCTGAGCGACGCCGTGACCATGTTTCTTCGTCAGTCCATCATTGACGGTGGTCTTCCGTTTCGGGTCTGGCTTGGAACTCCGAATGCGACGACAGTTGCCGCCATGCACGAAGCGGAGTCAAACGACGCGCCGGGTCGTTTCGCTTCCCCGCAGGAGCTGTTTGACGATCTGGGAATCTAGTCATGTTATGAGTCGACTACACTGCCCAGTTCAAGAAAGATCTGAAACGTGCGCAGCGGAGAAACCTCGATCTCGAACGGTTGAAGCGCATCATCGAGAAGCTGTGCATTCCTGAACGCCTTCCAGAGTCCAACAAGGATCATGAGCTTTCGGGAGACTGGAAAAACCATCGCGAATGCCATGTCCAACCCGACTGGCTTCTGGTGTACTGCGTGCTTCTTTTCGCGCCCCGACTGCGGCGGTCTCGGAGAGACACGCCCTACCTTTTTGGACATGGCAACAAGCCAAGTTATGGAGCGGTTGTCAAACACGCCAGAATATGTCACAATCATGACGTGATTTTGTGATGCCTTGTCGCGTGGTGCTTGCTGCGTTGCAGAGGTACAACAAGAGCCCGTCAAAAAGGAAAGGTACGCATCATGCAGCTCAAAAAATGTTCATTCGCAGTAACCGCGCTGATCACATGCGCCTTGGCGGCTCACGCCACAGATTGGTCGTTACCGGTGATGCCGGGCGGTGGAAAGGCCGGTGCGTCTTTCGAAAACGAAACATACGGCGGTGGCACGGTCGCCTACGTCAGCAAGCTCGGTAATCACATCGCACCCTTCGACACCTGGGAAAAGGCCGCGACGAACGTGCAAGACGCCGTTGCAAGCGATACAGCCATGGTGATTGTCTCCAACGGCACGTACCGCGTTCCGACTCCAGACATCACGCTCGACAAGCCGATCGTTCTCAAGAGCTTCAGCGGCCCGGCGGAGACGATTCTCGACTGCACGCCAAACAGCGGCGACACGCGCCACTTTACGATCACCCATCCGGACGCCATTGTCTCCGGTTTCACGCTTAAGGGCGGCAATACGGGTGCCTACGGATTTACCGCATCTCTCAGCATGTCTGCCGGCACCGTCACCAACTGCACTATTTCCGGCGTCCGTAGCGTGAGGCGCTCGTCGGTGTGCCATCTTGCCGGCACAGCGCAAATTCTTGACTGCGCTCTCGACATGACAGGATGCGTCAACTACAACACAGCGGCAGACATGGCGGCGCTGCGCCTCGCGGACAACGCTGTCGCAGACCGCTGCCATATTCATAACGCTACTTTCATGGACCATAACTCCCATGCTGCAGTAATCGTAAGCGGCGCGGCGATCCTGCGTAACTCGCTCGTAGACAACAACAAGAACGGCACCACTCCCAACGCCGCCAGTGGCGCCGGCGGCGTCCGCCTGATCGGTGGCACCGTGGAAAACTGCACGATCTCCGACAACATGAGCGGCCACTACGGCGGCGGCCTATGGCTCGAAGGAACCGGTCTGATGACGGTCAGAAACACCATCATCTTCGACAACACTTCGA
>CAZRGQ010000041.1:1637-24192 GCA_964599645.1 uncultured Lentisphaerales bacterium
TGCCCGAGACGAGCACCGTCACGGGCAGCACCACCTACGACCCCTATTTTGACGCAGAGAATCCGTACCACCTTTCCCTCTACTCTGCGGTCTGCATCGACAAGGGTGCGTCCGACGGGGAGCCGGGCACGGCAGACCTCGACGGCAATTCACGTATTGTCAATGGCGTCATCGACATGGGATGCTTCGAACATCCGGGCGCGTCCGGTCCCATCGGTTTGAACGCGAAAATCGAGACATCGACAACATCCGGACGTGCCCCGCTCTCTGTGACATTTACCCCGACGATCATCGGTGATGACCTCGCCGGACTCGCCGCGACCTGGAACTTCGGTGACGGCTCCGCTTCGGTTATCAACGACGGCGGCGCCGGTTCGGCGACCGACCCCAACGCCGAGGTCTCGCACATCTTCACTACGCCCGGCGCTTTCACACCCTCGCTCACGCTCAACAATACAGCCGGAGCCGAGATCACAGTCAGTTCTGCGACGCTCTACGTCGTTCCTGAGACCATTTGTGTCAGCACCAATGGTTCCAATACCTTCCCGTATGACAACTGGTCGAACGCCGCGACAGACCTCGCCGCAGCCATCGCCTACGCGCCCGCACGCGTAGTCGTCTCGAACGGCACGTACCGCGTCCCGACGCCCTATATCGCGCTGCTAAAACCGATTGTTATCGAGAGTGTCGGAGGCCCGTCCAACACAATTCTCGATTGCACACCGAACGGCAATGTCGATACCCGTCACTTCTTTATCAGGAACGACAACGTGCTGGTCTCCGGCTTCACGCTGCAGGGGGGCCGCACGCAAAATTATGACTTCTGTGCGGTGCTCGAGATGAGCGGCGGCACCGTTTCGAACTGTCATATCAGAAACGTCCGCCGTCTCTCGCGTTCCAGCGCCATGCGCCTTGACGGCACCTCGAAACTTGTCGATTGCGACATCGATCTCGCCGGCTTCAGCAATGGCAACTCCGACGGCCACATCTCGGCCGTCTATCTCAACGGCTCCTCGATGGCGGATCGCTGCCGCATTTACGGCGCGACCGCATTCGGCAGTCGTACTTATCATGCGGCCGTCACGCTCAACTCCGCCAATGCGACGCTCCGCAACTCACTCGTTTACAACAACGTAAACGGCAGCGTGCTCAATGCCAGCGCAGGAGCAGGCGGCGTCCGCCTCGTCGCCGGCACGATCGAGAGTTGCACGATCTCCGATAACATGTGCGGCAACAAAGGCGCCGGCATCTATCTCGAAGGCACCGGCTCAATGTACATCACGAACACGATCATCTTCGGCAACACCGCGCGCGCTGGAGTGAACCACGATATGTTCGCCACCAGTGCCTCATGCCAGGCAAAAATCGGCTATACCTGTTCACCAGACCTTGCAACGCTGCCCGCGACTTGCACCGTTGGCGCGGAGTGCTCCACAGCCAATCCGAACTTCGACACCGAAAATCCATATCACCTAACGCTCTATTCCGCCGCGTGCCGCGACAAGGGGACGAACACCGCGTGGGCGGTCGCGGACGGCGCCATCGATCTCGACGGCAACCCCCGCATCGAGAGCCAGGACGGAATTATCGATATGGGCTGTTTTGAGATGGAGAAGTCAACCGCAGCGATTCCGCTGGGCGTTACCGTTGAGACTACCCGCAATTTCGGCCGTGCGCCGCATCCTGTCGACTTCACTCCGACTGTTGTCGGCGACAATCTGGATGGGCTCCGCCTCTACTGGGATTTTGACGACGGAGAGACCACGAGCGCATCCGGTACCACCACCGTTTCGCACACGTTTACCGCACCCGGACGCTATGAGGTTGTTCTCATGGCCTCCAACAGTGTCGACGAAACGGCCTTCACGACCAATGTGATTCTCTCCGTCGCTGAAGTCTGCCACGTTGCCACCAACGGCACGTCCGTTGTGCCGTACCTTACGGCCGAAACCGCCGCGACCAACATTCAGGATGCCGTCGCGCTCGAACCGCGCTACATCGACGTCCACGAAGGAGTCTACAAGAGTTCCGGGGACGGCATTATTCTTGCCACCAACACCGAGATTCGCTCTCTCTCCGGACGCGACAAGACCGTTATCAAAGGCCACGGCGACCGTATTGCGCTAATCAAGCATTCCGGCGCAGCGATCCGTGGATTCACTATTCGTGATGGCTCCAGTCAGGACTGGGGCGATACGATGTTCGTCCGCCTAGACGCCGGACTTCTTGCCGACTGCGCCATCATCAATGGCTTAGATAGCTATCGCGCTCAGGGCGTGACAATCAGCGGCGCGTCACGCGTCGAAGAGTGCTATTTCAACATCGGCACCCGCAGCGGCAACGCAGGCAGCGAACACTTGGCCGCCATCGTTCTTTACGACACCGCCGTCATGGATCGCTGCGTGGTAACAAACCTGAACATCACCAGGGGTTCAAACCCAGCTACTGCACACGAAGGCGCTGTCGTTCTCTATGATTCGTCAAATCTCCGCAGCACACTGGTCATCGGCAATCTGGTGACAGCCAGTGGCGCCGCGCAGCGTGGCGCGGTTCTGGTGGCGGGTGGCAGCCCCGTGATCGAGAACTGCACCATCATCGGGAACAAGAGCTCGAACAAAGGCGGCGGCATATGCGTTGTCTCCGGCGCGACACCGATAATCCATAATAACATCGTAACCGGTAACAGCGCCGCAGGAGGTTATAACGACATCTACGACGCCAGCTCCGCCACTGCACCGCGTGTGAGCAACACCTGCGCCTCCGATGTCACGGACGGCGTCGACGGCAACATTAACGATCCATCCGAGCCCAAGTTCCGCACCAGCGGTCCCGCCTATACGCCCGACTACGGCTCCCGCCTCCTCAACAGCGGCTCACTGCAGCCCTGGATGAGCGACGCTTTCGATATTTACGGCAACCCGCGTGTCCGCAACAGCTATCCCGACATCGGCGCGGTGGAAGGACTACTCCCCCCCGGAACGATGATCATCGTGCGTTAAGGAATTAGGATGGGCACAAAATATAAGCAAGCCCGCCACGCGGCTGCGCCGCGAATAATCTCGGGGGTAACTAAGGTAGGGACGGCTCTCCGTAGCCGTCCGCAGTCGGGGTGCGGTCTCCAGCCCCAGCGCATGCGCCGGGACTACTTACACTAAAAGCAAAATAGGCGTGTAAAGTGGGCACATCAGGGCAGATCACACTTACACTATACACTTACACTAAAACGCAAAATAGGCGTGAAGCAGTGTAAGTGCGGGGTGTAAGTGTCAAGCAGTGTAAGTGGGGAGTGTAAGTGGGCGCTGCCGCTCCCCGTCATCGCGTCCACGGGGGTCACGGGGTCATGGGGTCCTGGGGTCAAAAAAGGCTCTTCGACTAAGTGAATCGAGTAAGTGTAGCCGATTAAGTGTGGGGATTAAGTGTGGCCTCAACCAGACGATCACGCTCGATTGCGGCACGGTGCAGAGCCTGACGCACTTGACGGTTCACGCCTTTGTCCGCAGCCCGGGGATGACGATGTGCATCCGCAAAATGAGGGTCGAGGCGAGTCAGGATGGTGTGGTGTGGAGTCAGGTGGGCGAGTACGACCAACACCCTGCGATCAACAGGGAGGTGGAGCAGCCGGGCGACTATCCCGATACCTATCGCTACGATTTTGACTTCGCTTGTGAGGCGCGCTATCTGCGTCTGGTGGCTTCGCCCAATGAAGCGCTCATGAAAATCTGGTGGGGCGAGATTGTGGTGCAGGGAGTTGAACCGCTGGCACGCTTGCCTCATGCCGAGCGGATCGTGACGACACCGCTCTGGATCAAGAAGAGTCTCGATCAGGCCTTGTTGACGGCGGGGGTGAGGCATATCACCGGCACGGCGGCATTGGGCGCCTTGGTGGACCAGACAGGGCAAGTATCCGGGGCGGTGCTGGTGGGGCGTAGCGGTCGCTTTGTTGTCAAAGCCAAGGTGGTGA
Source organism: uncultured Lentisphaerales bacterium (assembly GCA_964599645.1). Lineage (GTDB taxonomy): Bacteria > Verrucomicrobiota > Kiritimatiellia > RFP12 > JAAYLN01 > JAAYLN01. The sequence goes on from CAZRGQ010000041.1 coordinate 5,599, forward strand.
TCGATGCGACGGAGTCGGCGCGTGTGGCCCGCAGCGCCGGGGCGGCCATGCGTCCCTTTCTCCCCGGCAGCTATGAGTGGACGCAGGTGGTGGTGGCGGGGAGCAAACCGGCCGCCGCTGGCTTGCAGGTGCGGACGTTGGATGGTGCGCAGGTAGTGCCGGTGAGCGGTATGGCGGCACCGCCGGGGATGCCGTCGGTCATTACCGGCTTAACCTACGCCTGCACCATGACGTTGGCACTGAGTGACAACTCGGTGGCGACACTGGCTGCAGCACAGCAGAGTCTGCGTAGCGCTGTCTTTGTCCCGACGCAGCTTGACACAGCCGAGATGCCGTGGTGGATCAGCAGTGAAGCGATTGTCGCCGAGGCTCCCTCGACTGACCTGGCGGTAACAGCCGCGACGCTGCCGCTTGCTGCATTGCGTCCGGCCGGCATCGCGTCACTGCTGGTATTGAGCCCGCTGGCCGATGTGGCACGGAGCGTTGCGTCTGGCACCTTGGCCGCACCGGCCAACCTGATGGCACTGGGGGCACGGGTGGGAGCGGCGGCGGCCGCTGAGGCGGTGCTGCAGGCCTACGCCGCCGATCCTCGCTCGGCCTATGCACGCCATGCGCTGCTGGTGTTGGAAGATGAGTAAGAACCGCCACCGCAAGGTGGCGTTTTACAAATCGAAGGGATACCCTCCAACTACGGTATGCCGACACCCGGCTATAGCGGCACCAACGGTTTGAGTCCGGGGGCAGCCGTCCTCTGTCAGATCGCTGAAATACAGTCGGAGAGTTGCAAAACGGAGTTGGCCAAAGGGGGGCAATTGAGCTATTATAGTCCAATCTACTCTTTTGATTGCAGGCAGGGTCGATAGAAAGCCGGTCTTGCCTGTCTGTTTGAGGAACTCTTCATGAAGCGTAATATCGGGTTTGAATCGCTACGTTGTCTGACAGCGGTTGGTATGCTGACCGGTGCAATCTCGTTGCAGGCGGCACCGGCCAAGAAGTTGACAATCGGCATTTCGGTGCCTTCGGCTACACATGGCTGGACCGGTGGTGTCGTTTGGAGCGCCAACCGCGCCAAAAAGGAGCTGGAGCGTGAGAATCCCGATCTCTCGGTGATCGTGACGACTGGTGCCACGGCGGCCGAGCAGGTCGACCGTATCGAGAACTTGATTGCGCGCAGGGTCGATGCCTTGGTGATGCTCTGTCAGGAGCCCGATGTCCTGACGCCGATCTGTGAACGCGCCAAAAAACAGGGCATCTATCTGGTGGTGGTCTCCAACCCGCTGCGCAAGCCGGTGCAGGATCACTTTGTGAATGGCGACAACCGCAGTCTGGGGGAGGCGGCCGCCGAGGCGCTCGGTTCACTGTTGGACGGCAAGGGCGACATTCTGGTGATGGAGGGTATCCCCTCGCCCATCAACAGCGATCGGGTGACGGGCTTTAAGAGTCTGCTGGCGGAGAGGTATCCCGGGATCAAGATTCTCGACTCGCAACCGGCGTGGTGGAATACCGAGAAGGGGATGAATCTGATGGAGGTCTACCTGCAGAAATATCCGCAGATCGACGGCGTCTGGGCCGGTGATGACGATGTTCTGGTCGGAGCCCTCAAGGCCTATCGCAACAGCGGCCGGCAGGATATCAAGGCGATGGTGGGCGGTGGCGGCAGCAAACTGATCGTCAAGCAGGTGCTCGACAGAGACCCGGTGGTCAAGGCGACGGTGACCTACTCGCCGCGCATGGTCGAGGTGGGGGTACGCAAGGCGCTGGAAGGACTGCGCAACAACAAGCAGCCGCTCGACGGCAGCCGCGAAACATTGATCAAGTCGGAGATTGTCACCCCTGAAAATGCGGGGGAGCACTACTTTCCCGACTCCGTCTACTGAGTCGAGCCATGCCACACCGTACCATGAACTGCGACCAGGTCGCCCGTTATCTGCACGTCGATGTCTCGCAGGTGAGGAGTTGGGTGTTGCACAGCGAGATTCCCTATAAACAGGGGCCGGAACATCCGATCTTCCGGCGCAACGATATAGATGCCTGGGCCTCCCAGCGCATCCTCGGCATGCGCAGCAAGAGTCTCGACACCTTTCACCGGGAGACCTCGCAACAGGTGAAGGAGGTTGATGAACGTCCCTTTGTGGTGAGCCGGCTGCTGACTCCCAGCCGCACCGTCTGCGACTTGCCATCGCGCACCAAAGCCTCGATTCTGCGTGATCTGGTGGCAATTGCCGATAGCGAAGAGATTCTCTACGACCCCCGTGACCTGGTACTCAGTCTGGAAGAGCGTGAGGCTCTCTGCTCAACCGGCCTGGCAGGCGGAGTGGCTATCGTCCACCCGCGACACCATGATCCCTATATCGCCAGTGAGTCGTTTCTGATCCTGGCGCGGGTGGCTCACCCCATCTTCTTTGGCGCCCCCGACGGCAAACCTACCGACATCTTCTTCCTGCTGGTGGCCAACGATGATCGCCACCACTTGCAGGCGCTGGCGCGCCTCTGCGTCATGATGACCAACACCAAACTGCTGGATAACCTGCGGCTGGCCGAAACCTCCGACGAACTCTACCAACATACCGTCAAGGCCGAGGAGGAGGTCCTCGCCACCATTCGTTAGAAAAGAGCCTTCATGAGCTGCCTGACAACCCTGGATCAGTGGCAAGAGTGGCGTCAACTTTGTGCGCTTGCTCGTTGCCAGCCAACGACCCGGGCCGCTTTGCAATATTTTGCCCATCATCGTTTTCTCTACTATGGTGGCCACGTGCTGGGAGCACGCGGCATAGCGGAGACTGCACCCGATGCTGCCGCCTGCTGGCATCTCTTTGAGACCCACCTCGTGGTAGCGCGCCCCAAAAGCGGACGGCGCTACAAAGAGTGGCTCTTTGCCCGTCTGGCCGGCAGCCACGATCATCCAGTCGATATCATCCAGGGAGGTGCCTCGTTGATCGTGCGTTCGGCAGTGGCCGCCTGGATGCGCGCCGAGCAGCGACGCCCACGCACGATCTCCCTCCAAACTCCACTGCGGGAGACAACCGGCTTGATGCTGATCGATCTGCTGCCGGCTGTAACCGAGCCGCCGCCCTATGCGAAGAGTGAAACCGAGGAGGCCGTCCAGCAGCTCCTGCCACACTACCGCAGCAGCCTCAAGCCGGCGGAGAGGGTCGTGATTCTGGCCAAACGACTTAAACTGACACTCTATCATCCCGCCATTCTGCAGCTCTGCGGGGTTGGACGCAGTCAGGCCAGCAACATCTGGCGCAACTCCTTTAAGCGCCTTGCCGCGCTGGTGCGCCAGCACTACCCCGGCGACTCCGGCAAATGGCAGATGCGGGTAGCGCTGACGCTCTTCCAACATATCAGCGATGAAATATATTTTCGCGGACGGGTGGAAAAGAGGTTACAACAACTCTTCAAGATGGCAGAGGCCCGTGCTGTCGGCCGCCAACGTAACCATCGTCAGGAGTCTTGTCATGAGTAGAACATTTTCAAAAATAGAGAGCCAGCAGGAGCTGCTGGCCGAGTGGCTCGAGCTGTGGCAGCTCGAACAGGAGTTGCGCACCGCACCGGAGCCGGCTGATGAGTCGTTGTCTTTCGACTTGGAGCTGGAACTGCCGTCCGATGCCTATGCCGGGCTACACAGCGATAAGCCGTACACCCCGCCCGCAGCAGTGGGCCTGGAGCGTCGCAAGCTGATGGCAGGCGACGTGCTGCTGCTGCCGCCAGCCAATATCGCCACCAGAGAACGCCCCGTCTATGTGGCACTACTGGTAGAGCAGCCCGCCGCTGCCGCTTGGCTGGCAGCCCCCTTCTCACGCTTCCCGCTGCCGGCCACTCCGGGCGAACTGGCGATACGCCGCAACACCTTGGCCCTCAGCGTCCTCTCTGTCTGGAACGTCGGACTGCTGACCAACTCGCTTCTGGAAGAGAGTTGGTACGGCACCAAACTGGCAGCGACCGATCTGCGCTGGGCGCTCGAACTGCATACCAGGCCCGACGGCCCCTTTACCTCTGCCTTGGCCAAACGGCTCGGTCCGCCACTCTTCCATCCACTCGACCCGCGGCACGACTATCTCGAAGAGGAACGCACCATCTGGCTGCCGGAGCAGATGGCAGCGCCGGCCGTAAATGAGAGCGAGTCGCCCTTGGAGCTGCGGCTGGCCGCCGAAGAGATTGCACCTTACGGCGACAGTTAGCCCGCATCGGCCGCTCAAGCAGCGCCAAGCGCCCCCTTTTTCTGAAACTGAAACAGGACGGCCAGGATGATCACAGCCCCCTTGACACTGCCTTGCAGGTTGGCCGAGATGCTCCAGAGATCGAGGATGTTGGCGATGATGCCGAGGATAAAGACGCCTGCCAGTGTGCCCCAGATCGAGGCTTTGCCGCCTGTCATGGGGGTGCCGCCGATAATGACAGCGGCGATGGCATCGAGCTCGTAGGCCGTACCGGCACCGGTCGAGCTGATCGAGCTGAGGCGTCCGGCCAGCAGAAAGGCGCTGATGCCGCTGAGGGTGCCGATAAGGGCATAGGTGACAAACCGGATGCGACACACCGAGATGGCGGCGTAGTGGGCAGTGCGCTCGTTGGCACCGACGGCGCAGATACGCCAGCCAAGTGGTGTATGGCGCAAGATAAAGGCCAGCAGGAGGGTGATCGCGAGGAGTGTGGCCACCGGTGTCCAGCCACCACAGATGCGGTCGAGCCACTCGTTATCGACGATGATCAGTCCGGCATCGGCCTTGAAAACAGCAAGCGAACGGAAAATCGAGAGTGTCCCCAGAGTCACGATGAAGGGTGGGATGCCGCCCCAGTTGATCAGGGCACCATTGAGCGCACCACCGGCCAGACCGGCCAGCAGGGCGACCGCCAACATGATCAGGAGTTGCCACGCCGCCGGCAGCGTGGGACAGAGTTTGGCAGCCGCCAGCGCAAAGACGCCGCAGAAGGCGACCAACGAGCCAGCGGAGAGATCAATGCCGCCGGCAGCGATTACCAGCGTCATGCCGAGGGCGATAATCCCGCTGTAGGAGACCTGTCGCGTAATGTTCATCAGGTTCACCGGGTTGCGGAAGTGGGTGCTGCCCAGCAGGCAGATGACCAAGAGTCCGGCCAGAGCGATCAGTGGAGCGTAGTTGCGTTTCATGGTGATGTGATTATGATTTTGCGTCGGCGCTACTCTTGACACCGGTAGCGAGGTAGATAATCTCCTCTTCGGAGATGGCGCTGCCGCTGAGCGTGCCAGCAATACGACCGTTACGAAAGACGACGATGCGACGGCAGAGTCCGATCAGCTCCTGCATGTCGGAGGAGATCAGCAGGATTGCCATGCCTGTGCGGGCCAGCTCTGCCAGGTGGGCATAGATATCCTGCCGTGCGCCGATATCGACCCCCTGGGTCGGCTCATTACAGATGAGGATGCGCGGTGCGGCCGCCAGCACTTTGGCCAATGCCACTTTCTGCTGGTTGCCGCCACTGAGAGTAGCCAGCGAGCTCTCGCTGCCGTTGCACTTGATCTTCAAGGTGGTTATGGCGTGGCGGGCAGCCTCGCGTATCGCCCACTGCTGCAACACGCCCCATCGTGTGAAGCGCTCAAGGGCCCCCAGGCCAATATGCTCTGCAACGGTAAAATCACGCCAGATGCCCGCCTGTAGACGGTCAGCCGGCAGATAGCCGATACCGGCACGCCGGGCACTGCTTGCCGTATGGTGGTGGGCAAGGCAGGATCGGCATTCCTGCCTGTCATGAAGTGCCAGTGCCGCCAAAGGAGTGATCTTGCTGCGTTTTAGATGCGTTGTCCCTGTTGTGCCACCCACCTCCAGTTGCCGGCCAGCCAGCGGCAGGAAGCCGGCCAGTGCGGCACCACACTGCTCCTGGCCGTTGCCGGCCAGACCGGCCACCCCCAGCAGCTCGCCGCGATGCAGCTCCAGCAGCGTGCCGGCGGGCTCCTCAAGACGCAGAACCACCTCACCGCCGGTCCCGGGATGCGGCGGGTAGAGATCGGCCACTTCACGTCCCACCATGCGGCGTGCCATCTCCTGCGGTGTCAATGTCGCCGGCCCCGAGCTGACGACTCTGCCATCGCGCAGCACGATCAGCTCATCAGAGAGCATGGCGACCTCATCCAGCTTGTGGGAGATAAAGAGGAGGGCGCCACCCCCGGCGCGCAACTCCCGCATAATCGCGAAGAGCTGCTCCGACTCGTTGCGATTCAGCAGAGCCGTCGGTTCATCCAGAATCAGCAGGCGTGCCTGATTGCTAAGCGCCCGTGCGATTTCAACCCATTGACGCTGTGAAGCGGAGAGTGTGGCCACATCGGCAGTCGGATCCACTGTAACCTGTAGTCGCTCGAAGAGCTCGCCGGCGGCCTGCTCCATGCGGCGATGGTCGAGCCGACCGAAACGGGTGCGCAGCTCACGCCCGAGAAAGAGATTGGCCGTTACCGAGAGTCCATCGGCCAGATTGAGTTCCTGGTGGATGGCCGCCACGCTGGTCAGCCGTTCAATCCGGCCCAAGGTCGGCCTGATCAGCCCCAGGATCGCCTTGACCAGTGTCGACTTGCCCGCCCCGTTTTCACCGATGAGACCGACGATGCGCCCGGCATCGATCGTCAGCGAAACCTCCGCCAGCACCCGGTGGCTGCCGTAGGCGTGACTAAGATTGCTGACTCTCAGTAGCGGTTGCACTCTTGGAGCAGCAGGGTTAGCGCAGCTTCAACACGGTGCCGGAGAGTGGCGCTTCGAGGGCTCCCATGTCGACCCCCGGGCCGATAAGCCGCAGGCGGCCGTTGCGGTCGCGTGAGCGGAAATCGGCAGGATCGCTCATCCACGGGAGTGCCAGCCCACTGTTGCGGGCGGGCGAGCCGGGGCCGGGGAGCCAACGCTCCGCACTGGCGGTAAGGAGTCGTGGGTCCTTGGTTGTATTGCCCGGGCCCTTGGCCTCGGTACAGGCGAGACCGCAGGAGTTGGTGGCCCAGTTGATGGCATCGGCACCGCCGATGTTGTCCCAGGTGATCGTATTTACAAGCCAACACTCCTGTATCCCGGCACGGCTGGGAGCAGTGTTGCCGGTCACCGTGCAGTTGTAGAGGTAGCCTTGATAACCGGCACCGCCACCGGTACTGGCGGAGGTGTTGCCGACGATGATCGTGTTATAGTGTTCGCCACCGAAGACTCCACCGCCGTTGGAGCCGGCCTGATTGCCGATCACCAGATTGTTGTAACCTTTGACGCTTTGCAAGCCGCCGCCAATGCCGATACTGGAGTTCCAGGCGCTACCTTCAGCCGTCGCTCCCCCTTCGAGACGGAAGCCGATCAAGCGGGCGCTGCTGCTCGTCATGCGGACGCAGCGGATGGCGTTGGTACCGAGGGGCACCTCGTTCTCAGGATCGTGCCAGGCACCGCGGATCACAGCGGGGTTCTCCAGCGTACCGGAGCGGCTCCTGACGGTAATCGGCTTGCCGATCACAATGCGGCTGTTGCCGTAAGTTGCATTGGCCGTCAGGCCGGTGTAGCAGAGGAAGCCATCCTCTACCCAGATGGTATCACCGTTGGCGGCGGCGTTGATGGCAGCCTGCAAGTCGGTATAGGCCGGCTGGCCATCGTAACTGCCGCTGGCAGCAACGTAGAGGTCGGCGGTAACTGATGCGCATGGCAGCGTGACCAGCAGTGCCAGCAGCAGTACCAGAGCGGGGCGGATTTTTCTGATTCTCATGATAGTCTCCTCGTCGGCACTTGGCAGAATGCCTTGATTCTTGACACTATAGTCTATAGCTGCCGGTTGGGCAAGCCTTCAGCCCGCAACTGTCACTCCAGCCGCTCTTGAAAATCTCAAAGAGAGCCAGCGCCGGATGGCCGAACGGCTTGTTGTGCCCGGCAAAGTTACCATTCATGACGACGACGCTGAAGTCTCCCTTGAGTGAAATCTCCATGCCGTAGACTCCGCTGCCCATCCAGCAGCCATACTTCTCAAAGAAGTAGCCCTCGAAGACGCAGCGCGATTTGGGGTTGAGGAGGAGGATAAATATAGTATTATCTCTCTATGTCTAATTTTATCGGTGCCTGCTACGGGAATGAGATCATCTGTGCCGCAGTTGTCATTGCAATCCTCTTGTTGTTTATGCTGTGGCAAAGGCTGCGGCTCCCGCCGGGAGGGGAGCTAGAGAAGGCGATACGTGCCGAAATGCGCGAGGCGCGAGAGGAGGCCAGCCGTAATGCGCGCGACTTGCGTGAGGAAGTGGCAGGGATGCAAGCAAAGTCAAGCGAGGCGCAACAAAGAGAAGCGACGCAAATTCTGCAAAACATTCAGGTGTTGTCAGACCGGCTCAAGCTGGAAATGGCAAGCGAACGTGAGCAAATTTCACGGCAGATGAGCGAAATGCGGCAAACTAATGAGAAAAAACTTGAGGAGATACGCCAGACGGTAGATGAGAAGCTACATAGTACTCTGGAGAAGCGTCTTGGCGCATCATTCAAGCTCGTGAGCGAACGCCTTGAGGCGGTGCAACGCGGGTTGGGCGAAATGCAGACGCTGGCAACAGGTGTAGGCGACTTGAAGCGTGTTTTCAGCAATGTTAAAGAGCGTGGCACATGGGGCGAATACCAGCTCGGTGCAATCCTCGCCGAAATTCTCACTCCCGATCAATATGCGCAGAATGTGCGCACCAGGGAGGGTAGTGGTTTTGTTGAGTTTGCGGTGAAACTACCGGGGCATAGGGCAGATCATGATCATCCCGTCTGGCTGCCGATTGACGCCAAGTTCCCCAAAGAGGCGTATGAACGCCTCGGCGAGGCGTCGCGTGCCGCAGATCGGGAGAGAGTTCAGGCTGCGTCTGACGAACTGCGCAGGGCGATTGCAAAAATGGCGAAAGAGATCAATGAAAAGTACATCAATCCCCCAAACAGCACAGACTTTGCAATCCTCTTTCTGCCGACGGAGGGTCTCTATGCGGAAGTCTTGCGCCAACCTGGCCTGCATGATGAACTGCAGCGGGAGTGCAGGGTGATTGTGGCTGGACCGACTACGCTGGCTGCAATCTTGAATAGCTTGCGTGTCGGCTTTCAGACTCTGGCAATTGAGAGACGGGCCAGTGAGGTTTGGCAAGTTCTCGGAGCGGTCAAGACAGAGTTCGGCAAGTTTGGAGCGGTACTTGATAAAGTCAAACGGCAGATCACGACGGTATCAAACACTCTCGATGAGTCGTCGCGTCGCACACGTGTTATGGAGCGTAGGCTCCGCGATGTCGCACAATTACCTGCTGGCACAGCAGACAACATCCTGGAATTTGACAATGATGAGGAGGATGAGGAGGAGGTGAAAGCCGGGGAGGAACAAGAGGGTGTGATCCACAATAGTGGATGCGCACCCGGAGCAAGATAATGAGACACTTTAGGCTTGCAGGCTTCTAATATGCGCAATATAATACGCGGCGATTCCACAAGCTAGAATTGCGAGCGCGTGAACAACACTCTTACCAACGGGTTTAAGCTACTGGAGTTGCTGGCAACCAGCAACTCTGAGAGGTCGGTAACGGAGTTGGCGGCCGAGATGGAGCGTCCGGCCAGCCATATCTGCCGGCTGCTCAAGACCCTTGTGGCTACCGGCTATGTGGAGCAGAATCCGGCCACCCGCAAATATTGGGTTTCACTCCGCCTCCTGACGCTCTCACATGTGCGTCTGGCCAGTCTCGATTTTCGCCGCATCGGTCACCCCTTTGCCGTCCAACTGGCCAACGAGCTGTCGGCACACACCTACCTCTCGCAACCGTTGCGCGGACTCTCAATCGTGGTCGATGTGGCCTGGCCGTGCGGCTCCAACCTCGATGTTGGTCTGGTGATCGGTCAGATACACTCGATTCGCCTCACCGCCTGTGGCAAGCTCTGCGCCGCCTATGCCAGTGCAGGGGAGCGTGCCGACCTGCTTGCGATGATGGAGTCGCAGGGGCAGGTTTTTGACAGAGCGGCGTGGCTGGCTGAGCTCGATCTTATCCGGAACAAGGGGCTCTCGGTGCGTCAGGAGCTGGGGATTCTCGCTCTGGCGGCGCCGGTCTTGTCGGCCGGCGGCGACTTTTGCGGCGCACTCGGGCTCTTCTGTCCCCCCGAAGTTACGACCGTTACGCCTGAACTCGAGGCGGCGCTGCGCCGGGCAGCCGGCGCGATCTCTTTTGCCCTTGGTTATCCCCTCTCACAGTAACTACAGTTGGAAGGAAATACGATGAACAGAGAAGCGATCAGAGAAGTGGCATACGCTGCGGGAGCCGATCTCGTCGGCGTGGCCCCGGAGGCGCGCTGGAGCGCTTGGCCTGCGGTTAATAACCCCAAGACCCTCCTGCCGACCTGCCGTTCGGTAATTGTGCTTGGCCGCCGTGTGCTGCGCGGCAGCATGCGCGGTGTTGAGGAGGGCACCAGCTTCGGCTCCACCTACAACATGTTCGGGGCTCACTGGATGGAGCACATCTTCATGCCGCGTACCGTACACAAGGTGGCGCAGGCCATTGAGGCGAGCGGGCATGAGGCCGTCCCTCTCCAGGGCGGTGGTGTGCCGGGTGCGGCTGTACAGCTCGATGGCAAGGCGTTGGGCCATGCCGCCGGGCTGGGTGAAATTGGCAAGGGCGGTTTCTTTTTAACACGTAAATATGGCCATCGCCAACGTCTGGCCCTGATACTCACCGACCTTGAATTGGAGGGCGACGAGCTCGATGAGCCGGGCTTCTGCCGCGACTGCAACGCCTGCCTCACAGCCTGCCCGTTGCAAGCCTTGAGTCAGGCCGGGGGGCAGGAGCTCTTTGCACGTGATGAGGAGCTCTGCCGCAACTGCACCAACGGCAAGTTGCAGATGGATGCGATCTCCTTTAATGCCTGCGACCGCCTGGCCGCCTCCTGCGGGCGTGCCTGTCTGGTGGCGCTTGAAGAGAAGATTGAAAACCGCTTTGCGGCCCCCTTCCGCAAACGCAGCGTCTGGACCCGTGATCTGGCCGGCAACTACACTGTAACCCCGTTGACAAGCAAGGAGTAGCCATGACTGCACAAGAGGTAAAAAAAGCGGCGCACGAATTTGGTGCTGATCTCGTCGGTATCGCCGATGTGGCACGGCTGAGCTATCTGCCGCCGTCCGAGAATCCGCTCTCGATCCATTCACGCGCCAAGTCGGTGATCGTGCTGGGGCGCAAGGTATTGCGTGGCGCCCTGCGCGGCCATGAGCAGGGCAATGAGTTCGACCACAGCTACCTTCACTATGGTTTCTACGATATGGAGGACAACTTCCTGGCCAAAACCACCTACGACGTTACGATCTGGATGGAGCGTCACGGTTTCGAGGCGGTACCTCTCTTTGCCTACGAAGAGACCGGCGAGCCGATCGGCGTACCGGTGGCCCCCGACAAGCCGGCTCCCAACGTCTTTCTCCCCTGGCGCATCATGGCACAGGCGGCTGGTCTGGGCGAGACCGGGCTGAACGGTCTCTTTCTGACACCGGAGTATGGGCCACGGCAACGCTTCGCCATGCTGGTGAGCGATGCAGCGCTCGAGGCCGATGCCCCCTTCAAGCCCTATATCTGTAACAATTGCAACGCCTGCGTGACGGCCTGCCCCCTGGGGGCGCTTGATGCCGCAACGGCAAAGCCCGGCGGCATGGAGGGATATCAGAGCAAGGTGGCGGCACGCGACAACTCCCTCTGCCTGCGCTGCAAGAATGGTGCGATTCAGACCAACGAAGGGCGCTTCAAGGTCGTCGACCGCCTGGCAGCAGCCTGCGGCCGTGCCTGTGTTGCCGCTCTGGAGGAGCGTGACGCGCTCAAGGAGAAGTTCGCCACTCCCTTTAAACAGGGAGCCAACTGGGGCCGCGACTACTTCGGCAACCCGCTTTCTTCAACCACTCGCAATTGATGGAGCCAACCATGAACAAACCGCAACTGACTGCCCGTATGCTCAAAGACCTGGCACTGAAGATCGGTGCCGGTGGCGGAGGTGCCGAGGTGCTCGGCATCGCCCCGATTTCACGCTTTGACAACGCTCCGGAGCGTAGCCATCCGAAGAACATCTTTCCCGACTGCCAATCGGTAATCTCGATCGTACAGCCGATACCGCGCAGCACCTATCGCGGCATCACCGAGGGCACCCACTGGAACAACTACACCTACTATGCCTACAACCGCCTCAACACTCTCTTCCGCCCGATGGTGACGGAGGAGATTGCCCGCATGATTGAGGATCACGGCTATGAGGCGGTGCCGGTCTATCCCGGCGTGGTTGAGGCCTACAATCCCGCTACTCCAGGCGTGCCGGGACGGCCGGTACCGGAGGTAAATATCAACGTCCGGATTGCCGGTATGGCGTGTGGTCTCGGCGAGATCGGCTGGTCGAAGGTCTTTCTCCATCCGGTCTTCGGCCCCAGGGTACGGCTCGGCACGATCCTGACCGATGCCAAGCTGGAGGCCGATCCCCTGATCAAGCCGGGGACGATCTGCAAACGCTGTATGCGCTGTGTGCCGACCTGTCCCGGCAACGCCATCCCGCCGGCCAAAGGCCCCAAAATCACGATCAAGATCGACGATCAGGAGTACTCCTGGGGCGATGTGAACATGGGGCGTTGCACTGCTACGCACCACGGCATCAACTACAAGGTGTCGCCCTTCCTCAAGAAGTACTTCCCCGGCTTCAATCTCGACATTACCCGCACGACGATGTCCGAGGAGCTGGCCTACAAGATTACCCACTCACTGGGGATGGCCAACTGGAACAGGCCTAACTCGGAGTTTCCCGGTACGCAGGCCTATCCCTTTATCAAGCAGATCGCCTCGCATTGCGGCTATCTGGCCCTCTGTGGCGCCAAGGGTTGTATCCGTGCCTGCATGGAGTTTCAGGAGGAGGCACACAATATCGACCAAGACAGCTTTGAAACACCGGTCTTCCCTGAAAAGCCGTGGGAGCTGCCGCCACCCGAAGCGGACGAGACAGGTGGTATTGTCGAGAAGCGTTTCCATACCGATCGCTTTCAGGAGCCTGATCGCGACGCCGGGCAGTGGTAATACTCCTCTGGTGAGCACTCGCCCCGCTGCAAAGCGGCACAAAACATGGCGCTTGCGGGTCTCGTCACCCGCAGGCGCACCCTCCGTTCAATCGACGATTGTGACGGGGGTATTCTCAGGGATCAGCATAAAGAGCTCCTCGACGTCGCTGTTGGCCATGCGGACGCAGCCGGCGCTCGACTGCTGGCCGAGCGAAGAGTTGTCCCAGGTCCCGTGGATGCCGTAGCCGCGAGCCGCCGGCGTCTCGCCGGTAGCAGCGAGCGTCATCCAGCGGGTGCCGAGGATGTTCTCGGGGTCGCCGAAGGGGATCATAGTGCTGTCGGGCTTCCACCAGGGGGGATTCTCCAGCTTGTCCTTGATCACGAAGGTGCCGACGGGCGTACGGCCGTAGAGACCGGTGCCGACGGTATAGCGCTTGAAGAAGTTATCATTGAGCGTGACGCGGAGATCGTTGGCGCTCTTGCTGACGAAGATCTCAAAGCGTGGCTTATCGAGGATGCGGAGGCGGTCGCCGATCTGGATACGATCGGGGTTGGGGATACGGTTGGAGCGGATAATCAACTCGGCCGTCGAACCGAAGCGACGTGCCAGCAGCTTGATAGAGTCGCCGGAGCGGATCGTATAGTCGATCTTCTCAGGCATGGCACGTTGCGTCGTCGTAAGGGTGATATTGATGCGCCCCAGACTCTGCTCAACCTGGGGGCGCACCGCTTCGCAGTCGGAGCTGGTCAGCAGTGCCAGATAGTTGGTACGAGCCTCGCAGAGGCGGTCGGCAGCCTCATCGGCCTTGGCAGCAGCCAGTCGGGCAGCCGCCTCAGGCGGCAGGGGCGCCGCTGGCGTTACTACCTCGGTCGTGGCTTTAGAGTCGGCCGCACGGCGGTGTGCTGAACGTTTGCTACGCTTTTCCCGCGCTTTGCCGGACTCGACAGCAGCCGCTGCGGCCTTTTCCGGAGTGGCGGCACTGTCGGTCTTTTTGACGAGCCAGATAACAGCCGTGGTAGCAAGCACCACGCTAACCACAATGATCAGCCAGGGGCGTCGCGTCGAATTGCGAACCCCCTCCAACTCTCGCAGCATCATCGAAGGGTCAGCCATTATGGTCAGTCAAAAAGGGTGTCAGACACACCGTTACCTGATTGAGATCAGGCCGGGTGGTGGTGAGATATCGGGTCCGGCAGAGAAGGCATAGCCGGTAACTGCGGCATTGGGGCCGAAGGTCTGGGCGGCCAGAATCCAGATAACGCCGAGGGCGAGAATCAGCGCTGCGGCGGCAGCGATGATGAAGGTAACGTGGGCGGTATCGGGGCCCACAGCCGGTGCGGCCGCACCGGGTGTTGCCATCATGGGGGTGTCGCTATCGGCAGAGGCGTCGGCAGCACTGGCGGCCACACTGATACGCGCTCCGCCTGCCGTGGCCGGACGCTTGATCTTGATCGTCTTGCGCCGGGTGGGGCTCGGCTCTTCTTCACCTGCCGACGGGCCAACATCAGTGAGCTGTTGCGTGGGCAAACGAGCAGTTTGCGATGTCTGCAGCGGCGGAACAGAGGGAATGCGTCCGGTCTGCCGTGCTGTTACAGGAGAAGGAACCTGTCCTGTAGCCCCCTTCGATAGCTCTGTGGGGCGCTTGAGTCTGATCGTTTTAGGAGCGCCACTGGCGGGAGCAGTAGCATCGCCACCAAAGGCGGCATCGAGCGAGATGCGCGAAGTTTTCGACTTTGAGGCCTGCACCTGCGCCGGTGTTGGCTGCTTGGGGCCGGGAGGCAGGGGGGCGCTGCCCGGTTGCGGCGGCGGCATCGGACGTAGCTTGACGGTCTTGAATTCGCTCTCTTCGATCTCATCGGTGGCCGGCAGCTCGATCCGGGTCGTCTTGCGCTTGGCAGCATCGGGCACGGCAGCCGGAGGCGCACCTTCGCCGGGGCGGCGCAAGACGGGGCGTTTCAGGGCGATGGTCGGCTTCTCGGCCTCATCCTGCGCGGTGGGTGACGTGGCCTCCGCGGCGGGGGGTAACGGTTTGAAGGGCATCTGCTTGGGGGGTGGAGTGCCTTCGGGCTGGATTCCTCTGTCTTCCTGTTCGGCCATAATGAGTGCTCCTCTGCTAGCGTAGGTTAATGGGTGGCAAGTGCTGTTACAGCTCCATCACTTCGGCCTCTTTGGCCTTTAAATCGCCGTCGATGGTGCTGATACGGTCATCGGTCTTCTTTTGTATCTTGATGAGCGCCTCTTCACGCTGATCTTCGCTGATATCGCCATCCTTCTGCAACGCCTTGATCAGGTCGTTCGCCTCACGGCGCACATTGCGCACCGAGATGCGGGCATCTTCGGCGTGCCGGCGCGCCACCTTGACGATCTCTTTGCGCCGCTCCTCATTGAGCTCCGGAATCGGCACCCGGATTACGCGCCCGTCGTTCATCGGGGTCACACCGAGGTTGGCGGCCAGGATCGCCTTCTCAATGTCACGCAATGCCGAGGGGTCGAAGGCGTTGATGACGATGAGACGCGGCTCGGGAGTGGAGATGCTGGCCAGATCACGCAGGCGCGTCGGAGCACCGTAGTACATCACCGAGACGTTCTCTACCAGGCCGGGTGAGGCCTTGCCGGTGCGGAGTCCGGCGAACTGTTCCTTCAACAGAGAGCAGCTCTTCTCCATCTTGTCGAGCGCATCGCTCATGATCGTTTCGAGATTTGCCATACTTTACTTCTCCTGATCAGCAGTGTTGTCTGCCACGAGCGTCCCCACCTTTTCACCGGTAACGACGCGCACAAAGGCGTTGGGTTCAAAAAAGTTAAAAACGATAATCGGCACGGCGTTCCCCATGCAGAGGGCAAAGGCGGTTGCGTCCATGACGCCGAGTCGCTGCTCCAGTGCCTCCTGACAGGTAAGCTGCTCGTAGCGCGTGGCCGTGGGATCGCGCCGCGGGTCGGCGGTGTAGACGCCATCGACGCTGGTAGCCTTGAGCAGCACATCGGCCCGCAACTCGCTGGCACGGAGCGCGGCTGCGGTGTCGGTGCTGAAGTAGGGGCTGCCGGTGCCACCGGCCAAAATGGTAATGCGTCCCTTGTTGAGGTGGCGCAGAGCCCGGCGCACCACGTAGCTCTCGGCCACTTTAGGCATTTCAACGGCTGTCATGACGCGTACCGGCATCCCCAGTCCCTCGATTGCGTTCTGCAGGGCCAGTGCATTGATGATGGTGGCAAGCATCCCCATGTAGTCGCCCGAGGTGCGGTCGACACCAGCCGCTGCACCGGAGAGACCGCGGAAGATATTGCCGCCACCGAGAACGATCGCAACCTGACACCCCAGCTCGGCCACCTGCTTGACATTGGCCGCCATGGTAGCAAGCGTCGCCGGGTTGAAGCAGTCACCGGTCGACGGATCACGCAAAATTTCGCCGCTCAATTTAAGCAGCACGCGCTTATATCTCAGTGATGCGCTCTGGTCTCTCAAGTTCATCCAACTCTTTCCGGTGACAAAATAGCCAATGTGCCGTTACTATAGCGCAAAGAGGCTTGGTGGGCAATAGAGAACTTACATAGACAGCGCCCTGACAACAAGAGCGGCAGCCGATGCGGCTGTAATCGGTCAGTGACAGGGGGGTGGCAAAGGGGGTGCGAAGAATAGAAGCAGTGCAGTGGATCGAGATCGGCGGAGGTAGTACAACGGACGACTATACGCTCTTGTTCTCCCATCGCTCACAACTGCCTCCCCGCTGTCACTGACCGATGACTCGGCAGGCTTGCCAAGCACGGACCCCTTCCAGTATAATCGCGGCACAAAGGCTGAGTATGCCCTTGTGAAGTCAGCACAATAACGCTGATGCAAAGAAAGGAACCAGCAGCGTGAAAAAATGGTTGCTATGGGGTAAAGAAGATGTAGAGTCCGAGCTGCGGCAAATCGAACAGGAGGGACGCGTTGTGGCTGCCGTGAAGGCGGAGTTTGAGCGCCTGCTTGCGCCGGACGTTCCCGAAGATGAGAGTTTCCAGGATGCGGTCAATGCCCTGCTGGACAGAACATACCTGTTGCCGACACGGCCGGATTACCCCTACCATGAGCCGTCCGATCTGGCGGAAATACGTGCTCACCGTCCGCACGGACCGCGCATCTTGTCCTCTGGTCTCACTGCGTCGTTAAAACAGTCGCGCATTGCCGGTGCCTGGTTGGGACGATGTGCCGGTTGTTTACTGGGCAAACCTGTCGAAGGAGTCCGCAGCCCGAAGTTGCATGCCCTGCTTGAGCGTGCAGGCCAGGAGGAAATCACAGATTATCTCTGGCGGCTGCCGGGGCTCAGCGAGGATGACTACCGGGATCTCGATTTTGCAAACTTGCTGAACTGGCGGAACACTGACCACATGCCGGAGGATGACGATACCAATTATACCGTCGCCGGCATGGCGCTCATCAAGGCAAAAGGCATTGGTTTTGCTCCCGTCGATATGGCCGACTTCTGGCTGGCGAACATCCCGATCCTGCATACCTGGACAGCGGAACGCGTTGCCTACCGGAATTTTGTCAACAATATCGAACCACCCCGCTCAGCCAGTGTCAGAAATCCATACCGCGAATGGATTGGCGCGCAGATTCGTGCCGATTTCTTCGGTTACGTGGCGGCGGGAAGGCCTGAACTGGCCGCCGAACTCGCGTGGCGCGACGCCTCTATTTCCCATGTGAAGAATGGTATCTACGGCGAGATGTGGGTGGCTGCGATGCTGGCGGCGGCAATCGTTGAGACTGACGTGCGCCGGGTTATCGAAATTGGCCTGAGCGAAATTCCAGCCAAATCGCGGCTCGCGGAAGCCATCCATGATGTGCTGGCTTGGCATCAAGCAAAAATGTCATATAAAGGAGCCGTTAAACAAATCCATGAGCGATGGGACGAAAACAAGGGGTATGATTGGTGCCATACCATCTCCAACGCCCAGATTGTGGCGCTGGCCTTGCTATATGGCGAGGGTGACTTTGAGAAGGCGATCACGCGCGCCGTTTATCCCTGCTTCGACACAGACTGTAACGGGGCGACGGTTGGCTCAATCGTGGGGATGATGCTGGGCGCAGCATCTCTCCCCTCAAAATGGATCAGCCTCATGAACGACACAATTCATACAGGGATATCGGGATACCATGTGAGCAAGATATCACAGTTGGCAGACGAGATGTATGGTTTGTATGCGGCTACGGAGTCAGCTCTCGATATAACTCCAGCAGTTCCAGAGGGCTTCGCCTTCCTCAAGCACGGTGTTCTTGAAGCGACCGGCCCAGAGGGGACCACGCCGTCTCTCGCTACGGGTGCGGTTGTACCAGGCGGTGCAGAGGTGTTGCAGGTGGCGCATGCACCAACTGATATCACGCAGCCGCTCCTGCCAGGCACGACAGGCGGCACTGCCGGGCTTTAAGGTGCGTTTGCCGTCGTGAAACTCCTCAAAACGCCGGATCGTTTCTAGCTCATCGGGCTGCGCTACCGGCACCAGCGCTACAATGTGGAAGTGGTTCGACATGAATTGATACCCAACGATGTGAACCGTATAGAACTGGGCGACCCGGTGCAGAATACGGACAAACTGCTCCTTGTCGGCGGTGCTAAAGGGGCGGT
>CAZRGQ010000042.1:0-23388 GCA_964599645.1 uncultured Lentisphaerales bacterium
TTTAGCAAAACGAAGGGGGCGTGTCAACCCCCCCTGAAAAAAATATTTTTGGCCTAGTGAATCTGCGCATGATACTCCTGCAGGGAGAGCACACCGCCCTTGTTTTGACGTGCTGCGGCAATACCGAGTGAAGCGGCATGCGCTGCGGCTGCCGTGGTGATGTAGGGCACCTTGTACTTGAGCGCAGCCTTGCGGATGCTGGCATCGTCGGCCAAGGCATCGCGCCGCGGACTGGGGGTGTTGACGACGATCGACAACTCTCCGTTGACGATATAGTCGAGCACATTGGGGCGCCCCTCGTCGATCTTGCGCATCACCTCTGCCACGACACCGAAACGCTCCAGGAAGGTGGCAGTACCTTCAGTGGCATAAATCTTGAAGCCGAGCGCTGCAAAGTCGGCTGCTGCCTTGCCGGCGCTGATCGCCTTTTCAGAGAGACTGAAGAGGACGGCACCATCGTCCGGCAACTTGGAGTTGGCGGCCTCCTGACTCTTGTAGAAGGCCAGGGCAAAGGAGTTGGCCATCCCCAACACCTCGCCGGTGGAGCGCATCTCGGGTCCGAGCACCGGATCAACTTCCATAAACTTGTCAAAGGGGAAGACCGCCTCCTTGGCGCCAAAGTGCGGGATCGTACGTGGCCGCAGACCAAGCTCCTGCATGTCGCCCCCCATCATCAAGTGGGTGGCGATATTAACCATCGAGATGGCACACACCTTGGAGACCAGCGGTACCGTCCGTGAGGCGCGCGGATTGGCCTCCAGCACAAAGACCCTGCCATCTTCAATCGCATACTGCATATTCATCAAACCGCATACCTTGAGCGCCTTGGCGATCTTCTGGGTATAGGCCTGAATCGTGGCCAGCGCCTCGGGAGCGACCGAGACCGGCGGAATCACACAGGCGGAGTCGCCTGAGTGTACACCGGCCAGCTCTATATGCTCCATCAGAGCCGGGATATAGACCTCCTCGCCGTCAGAAATGGCATCGGCCTCACACTCGATGGCATCACGCAAAAAGCGGTCGAGCAGGAGTGGGCGGTCGGGCGTTACACCCACCGCTTTGGCCACATACTCGCGCAACATCTTCTCGTCGTAAATCACCTCCATGCCACGCCCGCCCAATACAAACGAGGGGCGGATCATCAACGGAAAGCCGATACGCCGGGCGATCGTGACAGCCTCGTCGATATCGGCGGCCATCCCTGACTCCGGCATCGGTATCTCCAGCTTCTCCATCATGTGGCGGAAGAGGTCGCGGTCTTCGGCAATGTCGATCGAATCAATCGAGGTGCCCAGAATATTGACACCGGCCTCGGAGAGTTCGCGGGCGATATTGAGTGGCGTCTGGCCGCCAAACTGGACGATCACTCCGAGCGGCTGCTCCTTGCGGTAGATCTGCAGCACATTTTCGAGTGTAATCGGTTCAAAGTAGAGGCGGTCCGAGGTGTCGTAATCGGTCGAGACTGTCTCAGGATTACAGTTTACCATGATCGTCTCATAGCCCATCTCACGCAGGGCAAAGGCGGCATGGACACAACAGTAGTCGAATTCGATTCCCTGGCCGATGCGGTTGGGTCCACCACCGAGAATCATCACCTTGCGGCGCTGCGAGACGGGTGCGTCATCCTCCTGCCCATTGTAGCTGGAGTAGTAGTAGGCTTTGTCGGCGACGCCGCTGACCGGCACTGGATGCCACGCTTCAACCGCCCCCAGCCGCTCACGCTGCTTCCTGACCGTCTTCTCCTTGATGTGCAGCAGCCGCGCCAGATACCTGTCGGAGAATCCATCCCGCTTGGCTTGCAACAGCAACTCATCGGGTGGCAGACGTCCTTTCTGCTTGAGAATCTCCTCTTCAAGCTCGACCAGTTCGCGCATCTGCTGCACAAACCAGGCTTTGACCGAGCAGGCAGCGGCAATCTCACCATCGGTGGCGCCTTTGCGCAGCGCCTCGTACATGATGAAGTGGGTCTCGCTGCTGGGAGTGCGCAGCAACAACAGCAGCTCTTCAAGCGAACGCTGGTTGAAATCTTTGGCGAAACCGAGTCCATGCCTGCCATTCTCAAGGGCGCAGATCGCCTTCTGCAGCGCCTCTTTATAGTTTTTGCCGATCGCCATCACCTCCCCCACCGCCTTCATCTGGGTGCCGAGTTTATCCTCCACACCCCGGAACTTTTCGAAGGCCCAGCGGGCAAACTTTACCACCACATAGTCGGCCACCTGCTCATACCGTTCCAACGTGCCGCCACGCCAGTAGGGCAGTTGATCGAGCGTCATGCCGGCAGCCAGCTTGGCCGAGACCAGCGCAATCGGAAAGCCGGTTGCCTTGGAGGCGAGCGCCGATGAACGTGAGGTACGGGGGTTGATTTCGATGATCACGGTGCGATCGGTAACGGGGTCGTGCGCCAACTGAACATTGGTACCACCGATAACCCCGATCTTTTCGACGATACGGAAGGCCATCTCACGCAGGCGCGACACCACCTCGGGAGCTATCGTCTGCATCGGAGCCACGCAGAAGGAGTCGCCGGTATGCACTCCCATCGGATCGACGTTTTCAATAGTACAGACGCAGATCATCTGGTTTTTGGCGTCACGTACCACCTCATATTCGAGCTCTTCCCAGCCGCGCACCGACTCCTCAACCAGAATCTGGCGCGTCATCGAGAGCCCCAGGCCGCGGGTCGCCACCTGCCGCAACTCCTCCATGTTGTAGACAAAGCCGCCACCGGCACCCCCCATGGTATAGGCCGGACGCACCACCAGTGGAAAGCCGATTTCGCTGCCGAGACGCTCAGCCTCATCGATGGTGGTGGCGATGCCCGAGCGCGGTGTCTCAATCCCCAGCTCCATCATCGTCTCTTTGAAGATGAGACGGTCTTCGCCACGCTCGATCGCCTCGAGGTTAACGCCGATCACCTCGACACCATAGCGATCGAGAATCCCCGCCTTGTTGAGAGCCATTGCCATATTGAGCCCGGTCTGCCCCCCCAGATTGGGCAGCAGCGTATCGGGGCGCTCCTTGGCAATGATCTGCTCCAACCGCTCAAGGTTCAGCGGCTCGATATAGGTGGCATCGGCGACAACCGGATCGGTCATGATCGTAGCGGGATTAGAGTTGACCAGAATAATGCGGTAGCCTAGTTCGCGCAACGCCTTGCAAGCCTGCGTTCCTGAGTAGTCGAACTCGCAGGCCTGACCAATCACGATGGGACCGGAGCCGATAATCAGGACGCTCTTACGCTTATCTGTGGGCATGTTATACTCCTCAAGCGGGAAAAAAAGGGCAAAAAAAGGGGCAGCCCACCGCCGCCGGGGACGAGTGCTGCAAAACGGTTGACAGCATAATACCACGAGCTCACAAAATCCAGAAAAAAGAGCAAAAGAGGCTTTTGGAGTGACTTACAGAACAGAATCGACAAGCAACCCCATTCTGTTATAGACTGCACACCGTGAACTCACCATTATCAGCCACCTGTCGCAAGGGAGATGCAGCAGAGAATCTGCCCGATCTCTCAGTCGTCGTCCCCGTCTACAACGAGGCTGACGTCGTTGCCGCGACTTTGACCGAGTTGCTGGCCACTCTGGGACAGCTTGCCGGCCTGAGCTGGGAGGTGGTGGTGGTGGATGACGGTTCGACCGATGCAACAGCGTCCTGTGTGATGGCCGTCGCACAGACCAACCGCAAGCTGCGCCAGTTGCGCCTGACGCCCAACAGCGGCCAGAGCGCCGCCTTCTGGGCCGGCTTCCAGGCGGCCCGTGGCCGTATCATCGTGACGATGGATGGTGATGGCCAGAACGATCCCGCCGATATCCCCCGTTGTCTGGACGGTCTGGCCGGGGTCGACGTCTGTTGCGGCTACCGCCAACAGCGCCGTGACTCTCTGGCTAAACGCTGGGGCAGCCGCTGGGCCAACCATCTGCGGCGCAGGCTGCTCAAGGATGAGATCATCGATACCGGCTGCTCGATGAAGGCCTTTAAGGCGCCTTTGTTACAGACTTTACAGTATTGGGATGGCATGCACCGTTTTCTCCCGATGCTGGCGGCCTTGCAGGGGGCCCGTATCCATCAGATTCCCGTCAACCACCGTCCACGTACCGCCGGGCGGAGCAAGTACAGCAACTGGGGGCGTCTGCAACGCACCATCCGCGACCTGCAGGGGATGCGCTGGCTGCAGAGCCGGACGCACTCCTTTGTGATAACGGAGGTAACTTAGCAGCCATGCCTGCCGACCCGCCGCCCCATCAAGGCTCCCCGTTCCGCTCCGCCAGCAGCGGGGAGACCACCGGGGCTGCCCTCTGGCTCAAGCTCGCCGGTTTTGTAGCGCTGACTCTGGGGTTTGCCGCTCTCGGCGCCTTCACCCCTCTGCGCTCTCTCTGGCAGAGCGATGCTGTAGTGGCGCTGGCCGAAGAGTATCGCTACCGGGCGCTGCTTCTGCTCCTGCTGGCCGGCATCTTGAGTCCTCTGGCCCTGCTGCCGCGCTGGCCGTTGGCAGTCGTCTGCGGACTAATCTATGGCATCTGGCCCGGAGCTCTCCTTGCCAACCTCGCCTCGACTCTGGGTGCCTGGCTCCAGTACCAGCTTGCCCGCCAGGGGTTACAGCCGCTGACGCGGCGTCTGCTGCGGCGTCAGGTCGAGCGCCTGCAACGGCTTCCCCGTAGCAAGGTCGGCTTTCTGCTGGCCGCCCTGCGTGCCTTCCCGCTCTCAAACTTCGTCGTCACCAACCTGCTGGCAGCAGCCCTCGGCATACCACCGCGCACCTATGCAACAGCCACCTTCATCGGCATGCTGCCCTCAACACTCCTCTACAGCTCATGGGGCCAGATGGCCCTGGAGCGACGCGGTTTCAATTACGGCTGGCTGCTGCTACTGTTGGCTGTGATCATCGCCCTCGCCTGGCTCACCCGCCACTGGCTCAAAGAGAGCCTGCCACCATCACTTCCGGAGAGTTGTTCATCAGATGAAACTTGAGCGTTGGGCCGTGCAGCCACAGCGGGCCTGGGCCGCACTGCTGCTATGGGTAGTCTTGCTTTGGGGAATCGGATATCAGCAACGCGACTTCTGGGAGCCTGATGAGGCACGTTTTGTCTATATCGCCCGTGAAATGCGGGCTGCCAACTCCTGGCTGATACCAAGCCGGCATGGTGTGGTCTACGGCGACAAGCCACCCCTGATGTTCTGGCTTATCAATCTCGGTGAGACCACCATCGGACAGCTCTCTACCAACTTCGGGGCCCGTCTCCCCTCGCTGTTGGGCGTCTGGCTCTCACTGCTGGCTCTCTTCAATATTGCAAAACTCTGGTATACGCCACGGGTTGGCTGGCGCGCCGTCGTGATCCTGAGCAGTTCATGGATGTTCTGGAAGGTCAACGGCATGGGGCAGATCGACCCCCTGCTGACCGGACTTGAACTGCAGGCGCTCTACCTGCTGCTGTACCATAGCCGCACGCGGGCCGGGTGGTCGTGCCGGCTCGCCTTCCTCCTCATGGGGCTGGCGGTCATTGCCAAGGGGCCAGTCGGGTTCCTAATACCGCTCGGCTCCTGGATCGCCCTCACACTGGCCGGTGGCGAAGCGCTGCCGCTGCGTCCCCGGCAGTGGTGCACCGGACTGCTGCTGGTTCTGGCCGTACCGGCGCTCTGGCTGGCAGGAGCGGCCTTGAGCGCGGCCGGCAGCGACTACCTCCATGAGGTACTCTTTATCCAAAATATCTCACGTGCTGCCGGCGATCTGGGGCATCGTCGCCCCTTCTGGTACTACCTGCTGCACGCGCCGCTCGGCTTCATTCCCTGGACGCTCTTTCTGCCGCCGGCCCTCCTCTGGTTGCGCCGCAAGGAGACTGCCCGCTATCGCGCCCTGCTGGGCTGGTTTCTCTACGTTATTATCTTCTTCTCGCTGCCGGTCAGTAAACGCAACCTCTACATCATGTCGGCCTTCGCCGCTCCGGCGCTGGCGCTGGCAGCGGCCTGGGAGGAGGTGGCGGCCTCACGACTCTGCCGCCATCTGGCAGTGACGCTGCTCTGGCTGGCCACCACCACAGGCCTGCTGCTGGCGTTACTCCTCCTCGTGATACACCTTCCCGCCCTCGACCACTGGGACCTGACGGTTGAGTATTGGCAGTTTGACCTCCCCGCCTGGCCCTTCTTTGCCACCGCCATAGTGCCGGCTCTCGCTCTCCGGACCATCCGGCGCTACCCTGAACGGTGGCTGCCGGCCTTCGCCCTGGGGCTCTCGCTGGCCTTTGCCCTGCTTGGCGCCACCATCTACCCAACCTTCAACCGCTTCAAGGCGCCACACGAGCTAGAGCCACTGGCCGCCAGCTATATTCCCGCCGACGGCCGTCTGCTGCTCTACGACATGCGGGGCGAGATTCAGGCGCTCTATGCCGGACGCCGGGGATGGCGTTGTGACAGCGACGAGGAGCTGCAGCAGGCAATGGAGGTTACCGGCCGCGGCATTGCTGTTTTTGAGGCGCGTCATGCCCAGAACCTGTCACTCCGTTTTCCCGCCACCATTGCCGCAGGCCGCTTCCGCATGGGCACCAAGACGATTCACTGGCTCGCCTATGATACCACCGGCATGCAAAGCATCAATCAATGAATGCTATCGCCCCATGGAGGGGCTGAAGCGATACCACCAAATGGAGGGCGAAGCTCCTGCTGCATCGCTGGCGCAAGGGTTTGCACAAAGAGAGAGGCATTGTCCAACAGTTGCTCTTGGGCCTACTCATCTACCCAGCGCAGAAATCTCTTCTCCTTGAGCGACCAGACAAAGGCCGCGCGTCCGCCCTTGCGGCCGCTCTGCCAGGCGGCCGCCGGGGTCGCCTCCGCCACACCGCTCAAGTGGTGCGTCTCGACCGTCATAAAGGGTTCGAGGCGCCCCAGCAAGGCAGCCTCGTCCATCGGCAAGCCCCCCAGCTCACGAGCCATGAGTTGCGCCGTGGCCGTGGAGAAGCTGGCTCCTGCACGACGGAAGGCCAGAATCCGCTCCAGTAGCCGCAAGGCGGATCCCATGTCGCCCGCCGCGCCCAGCTCCAGCAGAGCCGTCAAAACCGGTACTGTGGCTGCATTGATATTGATCTGCTGCCCACCATAGATCGTCAGGCAGGGCATCACGGTGGCCAAAATCTCCGGTGCAATGCCGGGAATCGCATAGAGCTCCTCCAAGGCTGCCAACGGACGGTTGGGCGCCTGCCACGTCTGACCGGGCCGGCCATAACGTTCACGCTCGCTGCCGCCTGTTACGGCCTCATCATCACTGTCGATCCAGTCGACGATCCGAGCGGCATACTCCTGCGCCACTTCACCCTCCAACTCACAACACGCCAGCAGCAACGCCGTCAGCAGCGCAGCCGGTACCTCATGCAACGGCACCTTGCCCCCTTCATCCTGTAACCCCACAGTCGCCCCCGGCTCACTGCTCCAGCCCTGCCCCGAAACGCGCCATACCCACCCTGCCTCGCGCCGCTCCCACGGCTCCTGCCAACCTCTCTGCTGGTCCCCCTCTCCGGCCCCGCCCTCCTCTAACAGCAGCTCTGCCACCGCCTGCAGGGCGGCGCTATGGCAGCCACGACGCACCTCTGCCCTGTAACGCAACCCGGCAAGCGCCTGCGCCTGTGCCTTGGTCCACGCCGCCAGCGCCAATGCCAGCAGTGTGGCTGTGGCCACTGTCACCAATGCCACCAGCAGAATGCTGCCACTACGGCCTCTCATGGCGTCCTCCGCAACAGCAGCCGACAGAGCTTGCCGTCACGACTCTCCAGCAGCAGCCGCGTCGGGCTGTTGGTGGCGCTCTCCCACTCCGTCAGCCACTCCTCCGGCGGCAGGTTGCCGGCGCCATAACGCAGGCGCAAGGCTGGCAGGGGTGCATAGCGCTCGCGACTGCCGGCGGCGAGTTGCGACTCACGATAGTCGCGCACAGCGCTGCCACTACTGAAAGTATACTCTGCCGCTACAAGCCTGACTGCTCCCTGCGGCACCGGCACCAGGGTGGTAAAGCTGCAACGCGCCTCCGTGCCGGTAAAACCGAGTCCGCCTGCGGCGGCGGCAAAATCGCGCTCCAGCGCCAGCGCCACACTCTCCAGCGGCACCAGTTCGCGTGTGCGCCCGATGCCATAACTCCAGAGTTGAAAGGCACGCACCAGGAAGGTGGCCAGCGCTCCCCCCAGCACCATGAGTATCGTCAGGGCCACCAGTACTTCGACCAGACTGAAGGCACGGCGTCTCACGGCGTCTCCTCCGGCGGTTTCTTCCACGACTCCAGTATCAGGCGCTCGCCCGTTGCCGCAACTCCCCGTTGCGGTTCGCGCAGCTCAATGCTATAGCGGGTCAGTGTCGCAGCCTCATATATCCCGAGTGTCTCGGTCACCTCGCGCCTCTCAACCGTGCCTGGCAACCGCAAAGCCGCGCCCGCAAACGGCGGCAAGGCAGCCATGCTGCCTGCCAGTTCGACCTGATTCAGCCGCATGGCGACCGCCCGCTCAAGCTGCAACCGCAAGCGCATCTCGCCGGCAGCCACCAACTGCGCCCGGAAGAGCCCCAGCAGCGGCACCAGCACCAACGCCAGCAGCGCCGTGGCCAGCAGCGTCTCAACCAGTGAGAAACCGCAGCGTGCCGCTACTACGATCCGGGGCGCACCAGCGCCATACCTTGCCGGCATAACGGACACTCCTGCGGCTCCCAGACTTGCGGTGCCATCTCGAGCAGACTGAAGAGCGGCACACCAAAGGAGGCCGTCCCGCTGCTGCGGTCGACCAATACCGCCACGGCCACCACCACTCCGCCACCCTCACGCACCAGGGCGATCGTTTCGTCGACCCGCCCGCCGCGCGTGATCACATCCTCCACCACCAGATAGCGCTTGCCCGGCTCGATCTGAAAGCGGCGCATCTTCAGCGCTCCCGCCTCCTTTTCGGCAAAGATCGACTGCCTCCCCAGCTCCCGCGCCACCTCGTGCCCCGCCACGATGCCACCCAGCGCCGGCGCAATCACCACATCGATCGGACCCGGAGCTGCCGCCGACACCTTTGCCGCCAGTTGCTGACAGAGACGGGCAAAGATACGCGGCTCACGCTGCAGCAGCGCACACTGGAAAAAGCGGTCGCTATGCAACTTGGAACGGAGTTCAAAGTGTCCCTGCAGCAGCGCTCCGGTAGCCGCCAAATCGGCTAAAATTTCACTCTCTGGCATAATCCCATCCTCTGGCTCCGACCACAAGGCCGGAAAAACTGTTAAAGCTCCAGCATACTCCACTCCGGCGGCAAAAAGCAAGTTTTGAGGGAGTTGTAATCGGTCTGTGACAGGGGGTAACAAAGGGAGTGCGAAGAATAGAAGCAGTGCAGTGGATCGAAGCCGGCGGAGGTGGTGCAATGGACGACTATGCGCTCTTTGTCACGATCCTCGTCTAACTCTTCGTCACTCTTACTTCTTACCTCGTTTAAGGCAGCCGTTTAAGAGTAAAAGTTTAAGGCCGGGAGGTTTAAGATCACCGTGTAAGGTTAGTGTGTAAGAGTCGGGGAGCACCCTTACTCGCCATCTTACTCGCCACTCTTAATCGCTTGTGCTTACACGACAAAGAGAGGAGCCCCGCCCGGATGCACTGTCACGACACATTCTCTCTCCATTACGATTCTTCTCTCTCCCTTCGATCGAGTAGTTGACAAAAAATCTGAACTATGAGACGGTAAGCTTGCTTTAAAACGTAACAACATAGGAGCTAAGGCATGCAGAGTTATAAGTTGTCAATCGCAATTCTGACTATTGGGAGCTTGCTTATGACGGCTCCTGCTGGGGCTGACACCAAGCTCTGGACGGGCACCAACAGCACGCTGGCCTCGGATGATGCCAACTGGGAACCTGCCGGCGCTCCAGATGCCACTGATGCAGTGTTGCTCAACGCCTCATCCTCCACCAACCTCATCTGGGATCTCGACACGTCGGTCGCCTCCTGGACGCAAGACGGCTACGAGGGGGTCGTGACCTTTGAGACCCTCTTCGGAAGTGCCGGCTTCACCAACTTCACTCTGTTAATACTGCGCTGAGTGCGCAGCTTAACATGTCTGACGCACAAGGGATAAACGAATCAACCGGGGCCACCGGCTGCAGTAGCGACCGGCCGGGTCGCAGCTTTGTTCTGGTGGGAGCCACCGCCACCGGCAAGAGCAGCGTGGCTCAGCTCCTGGCGCTCCACTACCGCTATGCCATCGTTTCAGCCGACTCCATGCAGGTCTATGGCGGCATGGATATCGGTACGGCCAAAGTGACAGCGGTGGAGCGGGCAGCAGTAGACTACTGGGGCATCGATCTCACCACTCCCGATTTGCGCTACAGCACCGGCGAGTGGTTGCAGGCGGTGGTCCCAGCCTTTGCCGCCGGCCAACCGCCGGTAATTGCCGTGGGTGGCACCGGACTCTATCTGCGAGCCCTGCTGCAGGGACTCGATGCCCCCGCCGGCGACCTGCAGGCGCGCCACCGCTGGGAAAAGCTCCTTGAGGAGAGTGGCCTCGAGGCGCTGCAAGCGGCCCTGGAGAGGATCGCCCCGGAACGGCTGGCAGCGCTGGATGACCGCAACAATCCGCGCCGCCTGATCCGGGCGCTGGAGCAGGCAACGGCTCCCGCCAGCGCTGCCGCCTTGCCACCGCTGTTACCACCCGATACTCCACTGATCGGCTTGCGTCTGCCCCGCCCTGCCCTGCAGCAGCGTATCCGGGAGCGGCTGGCAGCAATGTACCGCCAGGGTCTGTTGGCGGAGGTGGAGCAGTTGCGGCAGCGCTGGCCCCACTGGTCGGCCACCGCCGCCGCAGCGATCGGCTATGCCGAAGCAGCCGCCTGCCTTGATGGCAAGCTGAGCCGTGATGCGGCCATCGCCGAGAGCGCCAGACGCACCAACCAGTTGGCCAGACGTCAGGAGACCTGGTTCCGGCATCAACTTCAGGTAACCTGGATCGACATCAGCCCGGAAGAGAGCCCGGCGGCAATTGCGACCCGGGTGGCCGCTGCGGTCGGGTTGAGACAGCGTGACGGCTGACGGAATGATGCAACGTCGCAGCTTCACAGTGAGCGGCCTCGACGACATCGCCCTGATGTCCGACGACTCATCCTCACTTCCCCATATTCGCCAAATATAGTATCATACGCGGCATGAGACCGAGCCCCGATACCTCCAGCCGCAGCAGAACCACTCTTAAGCAGCAACTGGCGATTGACAAGCAGGAGTTGGCCGCCGCTCTGGCTGAGATCAGAGAGGGTGCGACGATTGAGCGCCTGCTCGATGACCTCCTGGCCCCCTCTGAGCTGCGTAACCTGCTGCTGCGCTGGCGTCTCATGAAGCTGCTGCGCCGCGGTGTTACACAGCGTGCCATCGCCAGCAGCCTCGGTATCAGCCTCTGCAAGATCACACGCGGCTCGCGCCTGCTTAAAGACCCCGACTCGGTTGTCTCGAAGCTGATCCCGCCACGTTAACCCAACCAGTAGAAATATTATGAAATTGCTCGCCCAATCGATTGCTACCCAACTCGGCAGCTCATCCCTTATCCGCCGCATGTTTGAGGCCGGCCACGAACTGCGCCGCCGCGTCGGCGCCGACAACGTCTTCGACTTCAGCCTCGGCAATCCCGATCTCCCGCCACCTCCCGCTGCCGCCAAGGCCCTGGCCGACATTGCCGCCAGCGCCTGCCAACCACGCGCCATGGGTTATATCAACAACGCCGGCCTGCCGGAGCTGCGTGCCGCCCTGGCCACCCGTCTGGCCAAGGAACAGGCGACCCCCGCGCTCGGTGCCGACCACCTGATTATCAGTTGCGGTGCCGCCGGCGCCCTCACCTCCCTCTTCCGTGCCATCCTTGATCCCGGCGATGAGGTTATCTGCCCGGCTCCCTACTTCGTCGAATATGGCTCCTATTGCGGCCACTTCGGTGCAAGCCTCAAGGCGATCGTCTCACAACAGCCCGGCTTTGCGCTCGATGTGGCCGCGCTATTGAACGCCATCGGACCTCAAACACGGGTGATCCTGCTCAACTCGCCCAACAACCCTACCGGTGCGGTCTACACGGCCACAGCGCTCTCACAACTGGCAGAGGGCATCAACACGCTCAACAGCAAGCGTGAACGTCCCATCTACCTCCTGAGCGACGAACCCTACCGCTTCCTTGCCTATGATGGCGTGGTGGTGCCACCCATTCTGCCGCTCTCGCCCTATGCCATCGTGGCGGGCTCCTTCTCAAAACAGCTCTCAATCGCCGGCGAAAGAGTCGGCTATCTCGCTATCAACCCCGCCATGCCGCAAGGAGAGCTCCTGATGCAGGCGCTTACCATCACCACGCGCACGCTCGGCTTCGTCAACGCGCCGATTATCGGCCAGAAACTGGCCCTGGCGCTCTTAAATGAGGGGGTTGACCTCGCCATCTATGCCGCACGCCGCGCCCTCATGGCAGCCGCCCTCAATGGTGCCGGCATAGAGTATACGCTGCCGCAGGGGGCCTTCTACTTCTTCCCGGCTGCTCCCGGTGGCGACGATCTCGCCTTTGTCGAGAAGTTGCTGGCCCAGAATATCCTGGCTGTTCCCGGTCGCGGTTTCGGCCTGCCCGGCTACTTCCGTCTCAGCTTCAGCGTTGAGAACGAGACCATCCGGCGCTCGGCTCCCGCCTTTGCCCGTGCCTGCGGGCGCTAAACCACCTCCACTCTGCCGCTCCCGTGCGCTGGCTGCTCTACAACACCCTCTTTGCACTCGCCCTGCTCGCCATGCTGCCCAACCTCATCTGGCGCATGCGGCGGCGTGGCGGCTACGGTGCCAACTTCAGACAGCGCTTCGGACGCTACACAGCCGAACAACTGAAACGCTTCGGCGATGGTGGCGCCATCTGGATTCATGCGGTCAGTGTCGGCGAAGTCTACGTTGCCGGCCAACTGATGCGCGCCCTGCGCGAGCGGCAACCGGCGATACGCTTTGTACTGAGCACCACCAGCTCCACCGGCTGGGGCGAGGCCGGGAAGGTCGTGGGCAGCGCTGACAGCTTGATCTACAATCCGCTCGATTTTCCCCTCTTCGTCAAACGGGCTCTCGCTGCAATCCGCCCCGCCGCCTTTATTCTGGTTGAGACCGAGCTCTGGCCCAACACAATTCGCGCCTGTGCCCGGCGCAACATCCCGCTGCTCCTGGTTAATGGCCGCATGTCGGATCGCACGGCCAACTCCTATCGGCGGCTGCGCTTCTGGTTCGGTCCGGCCTTGCGCCACTTCCAGCACCTGCTCTTGCAGTCGCAACTCGACGCCACCCGCTATCTGGCTGCCGGGGCCGACAGAGCCACGATTACCGTCAGCGGCAGCTTCAAGTTCGATGTGGCACAGCGCAACCCCGGGCTGGAGGCGCGTCTCGGCAGCCTGCTGCAACAACTCGATCTGGCCAAGGCCGAACTGCTGGTAGGGGCCTCGACCTGGCCCGGTGAGGAGGAGCTGCTGCTCGCAATCTACAGTGAGCTGCGGCCCTGCCATCCCCGCCTGCGCCTCATTCTGGTGCCGCGCCACTTTGAGCGCCGTGCAGATGTGATGGCAAGGATCGCGGCTGCCGGACTGCAGAGCATCAGCAAGCGGGAGCTGGATGAGGGTAAAATTGCGCCACACCCTCTCACGGCCGACGAGGTTCTGCTGCTCGACACTACCGGCGAGTTGGCAGGCCTCTATCCGCACGCCACCATCGTCTTTGTCGGCCGCTCACTCTCGACCTCTGCCGGCGGCCAGAATATGATCGAACCGTGTCTGGCCGGTGTCGCGACGCTCGTCGGACCCAACACGCAGAACTTCCGCCCGGTGATCTCCGATCTCCTCGCCGCTGAAGCCTTGCTCCAGGTGCCTGACGGCGCCGCCCTCAAGGCGGAAATCCAACGACTCCTTAGCGACCCCACAGCACGCCTGCAACTTGGCCAACGCGCCTCACAGGCAGTTATCGCGCGCCGTGGCGTGGTGGCACACTCGGCCGATCTGATCCTCGCGGCCGCCAGCTCGGGCTAGAGCGGCAAGAGACAGCGGTCTGGGTGGTGCCGGTGCGGAGCCCTGGGACCGCGAGGCTCCGTACTCGCACGGTGTCACCGGGGATGCGACACCGAAGCTGCCGGTGCGGAGCCCGGCGGTCCGGATGGTGCCGGTGCGGAGCCCGGCGACCCGAGCGGCAGGAGACGGCAGAGCCACCAGATTAATACAGCCGCAGCAAAGATGCGCCAGACAAAGGCCGGATTGGTACTGCTCGCTGCGCGTCGCTCGCGCAGCTCGCCATTCTCATGCCGCATCGCGCCGGCACCGATATAGTGGCGCAGTTTCTCCTGCTGCCGCTCCACCACCGCGCCACCGCCCCTGCGCGGCTCCCCCCGCGGCAAACGTCGCCGCTCGCCATCGGTATCGAGCTGCCATCCCTTGTGGCGCTTGACATCATAGCTCCACAACTGCTCCGAAACAGCCTCCAGCCGTGAGTCGCGTCTGCGTTGCTCTCTGGCTCTCCGGTTCACCGCCTAACTCTGCCAGAAAAAGGTTGCAAGCATCCAGATGAGCAGCAGCAACAGGAGTGGCAAGGTGAAGGCGATGCCCGCCAACAGCCAGCCCAGGAAACCGCGCGGCATACGGGTACCGGTTTCTACCGCGCCGATGCCATCAAGCTCCGTAGCCTCAGCGCCCCCCCGGCTACTGCCCCGGTTCCAGCCCAGTGCATTGATCTTGTCCATGGCCCGCCGGTACTCCGAGGCCGCCGCCTCCACCTTGGCCAAGGCCTTGGTGAGCATGGCATCATACTCCTCTTCGCTCCAGCGCTCGGGATAGAACGACTCCATCTCCTTGTGCAGCCGGCCGAAGAGCGCCCCCACCTCGCTGCAGAGCGCCGCCATCCGCGACGCCTGCTCTCCCTCACGCACCACCAGCACCGCACTGCGTCCCAGCTTGTCGAGCATGTCGCGCCGGTTATGCTCAAAGGCTTCGATACGGCGGCGCTGCTCGACCAGCTCCTGCTTGCGCCGCTCCAGATTCTCCTGCCGCTGCCGCAGCCTCTCGATCTCGTCGCTGGCCGCATTGACCTCCTCCGGCAGCTCCTGCTTGCGCCGGCCATAAAAGCTCTCCGGCGTAGTCTCCAACGACTGCACATTGGCAGCCGACTGTTCGCCACTACCGGCGTCAGGCATCAGATCAGCATCGATAAAATCACGTGACATTCCACTCTCTCCTCTCTCTTCCGCCACCCGGCGGATCAAGTAAATACAAGCCAACAGAGATGCAGCGCCGCAGCCACCAAACATCTCTCATAATTCAGGCAATATCACTATATACTAATGGTGCCTGTTAGTCACGTAGTAAAGCCCCCTACTGCAGCCGCTGCAGAGCCGCCTCGACCTCTGCCTCCAGTTCGTACAGTTCGCTAAGCGGAGCGGTCGGGTTGGCAAACGGCGTCACGGCACCGGTAGCGGGGTCACACTCGATCGGTCCGTAGCGGGCCGGCTCGCCACTCTGCAGCAGTATCGCTTCATAGGCATCGCCGCTGTTGAAGTGCCAGAATTCATAGGGGTACTCGACAAAGCCGGCACGCCGCATGATCGCCATAATCTCACGGCGGTTGGCCTGACCCGTGGCGCTTGCAAAGGGCGAAGCCATCGGCGTCAACTCGCTCATTTCGAGGTAGGGTCCACCGCGGTCGACGTCAACGCCGCTCTCCCGTTCCAAAACTGAGACATCAATGGCGCTGCCCGACATATGGGTGCCGATCTTGGGCATCTGCGCCGTAAGCGTCAGGAGCCGCTTGAAGAAGAAGTCGATCTCGGGCAGCTCGCCACCCAGCTCCCAGATCACCTTCTGCAAAATCGCATCGAAGACAATCGGCTGCCGGCCAACATACTTCTGCATCGTCCGGTTACGGAAACCATCCTCAACCTTCAAGACCCAGCCCCGCTCGTTTAAGGCGCGTGCCGCTGCCACAAATCCGGGAATCTGTCCTTCGCGCATCAGATAGAGGCGCGGTAACCCCGCCACATGCGGCTTGCTGGAAAAGGCCACCTCCACTCCGGCGGCCGTAGCCGCATGCTCCAGCGAGACCAGCGGCTCACCACACTCCACGACCGGATACTCCAGCACGGCCATCATAAAGTCGTAGGCCCGATCGAGTTCCTCTGCCCAGTGGGCACGGCGTTCCGTCTCATCCCTGTTGCTCATCTCTCTCTCTCTTCCAAGTTACTTTTACGATTGCACCCGCAGCAGCTAACTGCTATAAATAGCAACTGTCGCACCTGCCAGGGTGGCGGAATGGCAGACGCAGTGGACTCAAAATCCACCGCCCTCAAAAGGCGTGGGGGTTCGATCCCCCCCCCTGGCACCAGTAACGGCTATCTGCCATTACCCCGGCAAGGCCGCAGGCAGACAAACAGAAGGTGAATTTACTAAAATCCGGGATATGCCACAATAGACAATTTCACAAAATTTTTTCTGGTGGTTGACAAAGAGGCACCACTCTGCTACATTCGCGCACATGGACAACCGGATCTCCAATCTGTCGCTTAGCGTAGTCGCCCGAGTTAGCGGGCGGCTGGGCGTGGTTATTCTATCCACGCCGGGCGACTAGAGGATGGAGTACAAGCAACGTTAACAACCTGTTGGAATCCACAATCTGAAAGCCGCCCACCCGTAATAGTAAGCTACGGAGTGGGTTTTTTGCTTTCAAGGAAGGAAACATGAGCAAGACAAAGCGAGAGAAAAAGGCAACCACCACAGCGGCTGCAACCCCGGAACGGTCGGGAGCCAAATGCCTGGTAGAGGCACTTGAACGCGCCGGTGTCTCGGTCGTCTTCGGCTACCCCGGCGGCGCCATCATTGATGTCTTCAACGTCCTGACCGACTCCCCAATCCATCTGATTCTCCCCCGCCATGAGCAGGGCGCCGCACACATGGCCGATGGCTACGCCAGGGCCAGTGGCAAGGTCGGCGTCTGCATGGTAACCTCCGGCCCCGGTGCCACCAACGCCGTGACGGGACTGGCCACCGCCTATATGGATGGCATTCCACTGGTCTGTGTCAGCGGCCAGGTGCCAACCAACATGATCGGTAACGACGCCTTTCAAGAGGCCGATATCACCGGTATCACCCGCTCTGTCACCAAACATAACTTTCTGGTGAAACACGTTGATGAGATCCCGCAGGTTGTGGCCGAGGCCTTCCATATCGCTGCTACCGGCAAACCGGGGCCGGTCTTGATCGACCTGCCGAAAGATATTCAGCGCCAGACAACCAGCGCCCCGACACTCGATCCCAGCAAAGTGGCCATCCGCAGCTATGCCCCCTATGCGCGCCCCAGTGAGCAGTCGATCGAGGCGTTGGCCAAGGCGATCACCATCGCCAAGCGTCCGCTGCTCTACGTCGGTGGTGGCGCCATTGCCGCAAACGCCTCAACCGAGCTGACCAAACTGGCGCGCAAGTTGAAGGCTCCGGTAACCGCCACCCTGATGGGGCTCGGCGCCTTTCCCGAAGATGATCCCCTCTCGCTGCGCATGCTCGGCATGCACGGCAGCTTTGCCGCCAACAAGGCCGTCTCGCAGTGTGACCTGCTGATCTCGATCGGGGCGCGCTTCGACGACCGCGTCACCGGCAAATTGAGCGACTTTGCGCCGCTCGCTCGAGTGGCGCATATCGACATCGATCAGAGCGCCATCGGCAAAAACAAGGCGACCGACTACCCGATTCATGGCGACGTCAAGGAGGCCCTCCAGATGTTGCTCAAGGTGGTCAAGCCGGGCGACTACCGCGATTGGCTCAAGGAGGTGACGGCCTGGAAGGAGCAGTATCCCTTCTCCTACAAGACTAATAACCGCAACCTCTCGCCGCAGTATGTGATTGAGCAGACGGGTAAAGTGGCCACCGATGAGGCTATTATCGTCACCGACGTGGGGCAGCACCAGATGTGGGCGGCGCAACTTATCAACTACCGACGCCCACGCCATCTGCTCACCTCCGGCGGCCTCGGCACCATGGGTTTCGGCGTACCGGCCGCCATCGGTGCCCTCTTCGGCTGTCCCGGCAAACGCGTGGTCGCCATCGTCGGCGATGGTGGCGTGCAGATGACCTCGCAGGAGATCGTGGTGGCTGTGGAGCACCAGTTGCCGCTTAAAGTGGTGATAGTCAATAACGGCACCCTTGGCATGGTGCGCCAGTGGCAGCAGATCTTCTACAACAAGAACTACTCGGCGGTAATACTGGGGCAGTCGGATCGCCCCGGCAACGAACGCATCACAGCCACCAAGCCCAACACCTATCTGCCCGACTTCGTCAAGCTGGCCGAGTCGATGGGCGCCGTCGGCGTACGTGTCAACAAGGCCGCCGATGTGGTGCCGACGCTGGAAGAAGCCTTTGCCAGCCCGCTCGTCTGGGTCATGGAGTTTCGCGTCATGAAGGAAGAGAACGTCTTCCCGATGGTCCCGGCCGGTGGCACCGTGGAAGAGATCATTCACCGTCTTGCATAGGAGTTGCAGTCATGATGAAACATACAATTACCGCTCTGGTTGAGAACAAGCCCGGCGTCCTGTCGCGTGTTATCGGCGTAGTGGCCGGGCGTGGCTACAATATCGAGACGCTCTGTGTTGGACCGACGCAGGACAACTCCTTCTCCAAGATCACGATGGTGGTTCCGGGAGATGCACGTGTGCTGCAACAGGTGACACAGCAGGTTTTAAAGCAGGTCGATGTGCTGGAGGTGGTCGACGTCACACGCCAGCGCTTTATCAGCCGCGAACTCCTGCTGGTAGAACTCTCAACAGCCGAATCGGGGCGTGCCCCGGTCATGGAGCTGGCTAAGCTCTTCTCGGCCCAGATCGTTGCAGTGCAGGAGTATTCGCTCACCATCCAGATGACGGGCGACGAACAGCAGGTAGGCGACTTCCTGCGTAGCCTGCGCTCCTTCAAGGTGCTCGACATCGCCCGCTCGGGCGTGATTGCCGTCGCACGCAACAACGGCGAGTAACGGCAGGTCATGGCGTTGCGCTTTGCAGTTCTGGGCCATCCGATCGCCCACTCGCGTTCGCCGCGCATGCATGGTGCCAGCTTTGCCTCCCTGGGGCTCGATGCCACCTATGAAGCCTTCGATGTCCCCGAAGAGGCGCTGGCGCCACGACTTGACGAACTGCAGCGCGCCGGCTACCGTGGTCTCAACCTCACTATCCCGCTCAAGGCGCGGGCTCTCACCCTTGTCGATGAGGCTACACCGCGGGCGCAGCTCCTCGGCGGCGTCAATACGATCCTCTTCCGTGAAGATGGCCGACGCCTTGGCGACAACACCGATGGCCACGGCTTCCTCGCTGCGCTCCGAGCCGCCGGCAGCCACGGCTGCTCCGGGCGCACTGTAATGGTGCTCGGCTGCGGCGGCACCGGACGTGCCCTGGCGCTGACGGCGGCACAGGCCGGTGCCAGCGCACTGCGGCTGGCCAACCGTACGGCGCAGCGGGCCGAGGCCGTGGCCGATGCAATCCGGCACCACTTTCCAGAGGTTGCGGTTACGCCTCTGCCATCCTGCCGCACGGCATGGCTGGAGGCGGCCACTCAGGCCGATCTGATCATCCACACCACCTCACAGGGACTCGATCCGCACGACACCTCACTGCTGCCGGTGGAGGCCTTTCATGCGGGACAGTGGGTCTTTGATGCTGTCTATACTGCTACCCTTACCCCGATCCTGGCAACGGCCAGTCGTGCCGGGGCCTGCACCCTCAACGGATTGACAATGCTGGTTCACCAGGGGGCTGAATCTTTCCGCCTCTGGAGTGGCGGGTGTGAGCCCGACATCGACGCCATGTTACGTGCCATCGACGATACAGGTGGGACGGTGGAAGCTGTGGCTGGCGGCTAACCGCTCCAGGCTACCGTCTCTGCAGTCGAGCCGGTAGGCTGCCACCTCATTAATATGCTTGTGTCCGGCCAGCAGGATATCTGAACCGGTCAGCGGCTCAAAGTCGCGTGGAAAGGGTCCGCTCAACGGCGTCACTGCCAGACGCGTCAGCCGGCCGCTCTCCTGATTAACAGCGAAGGCCGCAATCGAGTTGTAGCCGCGGTTGGAGGCCAACAGCAGTCGGCCACCGTCGGCAAACTTCAAGGCCGCCGCCTTGCTCTCACCGGCAAAATCGTCAGGCAGTGTCGAGAGGCTCTGCAGCGCCAGCAAGCTGGCACCGTCGTACTCCAGGGCGATGAGGGTGTTATCGAGTTCGTTCAGCAGGTAGGCAAAGCGTCCGTTGGGATGAAAACGGAGGTGGCGCGGCCCGGCTCCCGGCCGGGCGTGAAAGGTCTGCCCGCTACACGCCTCCAGACGACCTGCCAGCGCCGCCTGATAGCTGTAGAGGCGCACCTCGTCGCTGCCGAGGTCACAGACATAGAGCCAGCGCTCGTCAGGCGTGACGGCGGCAAAGTGGGCATGGGCACTCTCCTGGCGTGACTTGTTGGGTCCGCTGCCGCTGAGTTTGCCTGTTACCAGGGTCGTTGCCGCCATCGCACCCGACTCATCAAGCTGCACCAGCCCGAAGTTCGCCTCTGCATACTCGGCAAAGGTGAGCGCCTGTTCATCAGGCGTCAGCGCGAGATGGCACGG
This sequence comes from uncultured Lentisphaerales bacterium, assembly GCA_964599645.1. GTDB lineage: Bacteria > Verrucomicrobiota > Kiritimatiellia > RFP12 > JAAYLN01 > JAAYLN01. The sequence goes on from CAZRGQ010000042.1 coordinate 20,582, forward strand.
CACCGTGCCGGGGGTATGGCAGATGTTTAAAAGCCGTACCGACTCTCCTGTGACAGCATAGGCCGCAATCGCACCAAAACTTTCACTCCCCGCACGCTCCAGCTTGCAGACGGTATAGAGGCGATTGCGTGCACGGTTGAGTACGAGATAGGTGGGGTTCTCGATATCGTACAACTGATAACGCAGCTCCATTGCACCGCTTACGCCATCGACCTCCAATAACTGGATGCCGCGACGGGTCGTATCGCTATAAGATCCAAGCCAGACTCTATGTTTCATACATGCTCCTCGCTTACAGGTTGGCAAAGGGATTGGCGCTGAAGCCACTGCCGCCGGGTGTGGCCCCCCCACCCCGCCGCGGAGCACGCGCCGGCCGCCCGCCATCGTGCTGCTGCCCTGCGCCACGTCGTCCACCAGCGGCGTCACGGGCTGCTCCCGGCGTTGTTTTGGCGCTGAGGGCGATCCGCTTGCGGTCGAGATCAACCGAGACTACCGTGACCTTCAGTTTATCGCCCGCCTTGACCACCTCGGCCGGGTCCCGTACAAAGCGATCGGAGAGTTCCGAAACGTGTACCAGCCCATCCTGATGGACACCGATATCGACAAAGGCACCAAAGGCCGTCACATTGGTCACGATCCCCTCCAACACCATGCCGGCCTGAACATGGCCGATCTCGGTGACGTCGTCACGGAAGGCCGGCTTCTCAAAGGTCGCCCGCGGGTCGCGCCCCGGCTTCTTCAGCTCGGCGATAATATCTTTAAGCGTCGGTTCACCGACTGCTTCGGAGATGTAGCGTTGCAGTGGAATGGTATCAACCAGCGGCGCATTGCCCACCAACTGCTTCAGTTCAACGTTGAGGTCGGTTGCCATTTCAGCGACGAGCGCATAACGTTCAGGGTGTACCGCCGAGGTGTCGAGTGGATTGGCCGCACCGCGAATGCGGAGGAAGCCGGCCGCCTGCTCAAAAGCCTTGGGACCGAGTGACGGCACCTTGAGCAGCTCGCGACGCGACTTGAAAGCGCCATGTTCATCACGATGCGTCACGATACGCCGTGCCATCGCCGGTCCGATCCCCGAGACACGTGCCAGCAGCGAAGCGCTGGCCGTATTGAGTTCAACACCAACATTGTTGACACAGCTCACGACGACCTCATCGAGTTTGTCGACCAGCATCGGCTGATGCACGTCGTGCTGGTACTGCCCTACCCCGATCGCCTTGGGGTCGATCTTGACCAGCTCGGCCAGCGGATCGAGCAGACGCCGTCCGATTGAAATGGCACCACGAATCGTCAGGTCGAGCTCGGGGAACTCCTCGCGCGCCACTTCAGAGGCGCTGTAGACGCTGGCGCCGGCCTCGTTGACACTGACCACGGTGATCGCCTTCAAGTCGGCCTGGCGCAACACCTCACGCACAAACTGTTCGGTTTCACGCCCACCGGTGCCGTTGCCGACGGCGATCGCTTCGGGGCTATATTTCTGGATCAGCTTGCAGAGCTCCACCTTGGCCATGATCTGCTCACGCTCACCACGCGCCAGATAGATGGTGACGGCATCGATAAACTTGCCGGTAGCATCGAGCACGGCACACTTGCAGCCGGTGCGCAGACCGGGGTCGATGCCGATCACCCGCTTCTCCCCCATCGGTGGTGCCATCAACAGATTGCGCAGGTTGGCGGCAAAGATCGCTACGGCCGCCTCATCGGAGCGCAGCTTCAGCTCAACGGCCACATCGACCTCGACACTCGGCGCAATCAGCCGCTTGTAGGCATCTTCAAGAGCCAACTGCAGTTGGCCGCCATAGGGTGAGGTCAGATCGAGGTTATGGCGCAAGGCCATGGCTGCCAGCAGCGGCTCAGCATCGACCGTCAGGCGACAGCGCAAGATGCCTTCGCTCTGCCCGCGCCGGATGGCGAGATAGCGGTGCGATGGAATCGTCGCCACCGCCTCGCGAAAGTCGTAATAGAGCTCAAACTTGGTCGGCTCGACCGGTTTCGGCTCCACCACCTCGGCCTCCACCATGCCATCACGCAGCAGCGCTTCACGTACCAGGCCGCGATTGTCGGCCTCTTCGGCGATCAGCTCGGCCACGATATCGCGTGCCCCCGCCAACGCCACGGCTACCGACTCCACCCCCTTCTCAGCATCAAGGTAGGCTGCCGCATCGGCTTCTGGGTTGCCGTCGGGCCCTTGCGCCACAATCAGCAGCGCCAACGGCTCCAGCCCGCGTTCACGCGCAATCATCGCCCGTGTGCGCCGCTTCGGTTTGTAGGGGAGATAGAGGTCCTCGAGGGCGCTCTTGGTCTGACAGGCCAGAATGCGCTGTTGCAGCTCGGGAGTCAGCTTCTCCTGCTGCGCAATCGCCTTAAGAATCGCCGTCCGCCGCTCCTCCAGTTCACGGTGATAGGCGAGTCGCTCCTGAATGCGTCCGATCTGCACCTCATCGAGGTCGCCATGCACCTCCTTGCGATAGCGGGCGATAAAGGGAATCGTATTGCCCTCAGCCAGCAGCCGGGCCACGGCCGCGATCTGGCGCGGTGCAATCTGCAGTTCATCAACGAGTTTGGGGAGTGAGACCAGGGCGGCATCTTCACCCGTAACGGCTTCTGATTGGGTCATGTAACAATCCTGAAAAGAGGGTTTCTGGTAAGCGGCTTATTATCGTCTGCCAGCTTGAAAGCTTCAAGCAGATAACTGACCGGAGGTGCGATTCAACTTGGTTGAGTCGCACCGTATTCAGGAGCCAGTCGTTCGTTGAGGCTCTTGCAAAACCCCCTGTACGCTGTGCCTGACGGCTTGCGTACAGAGG
>CAZRGQ010000043.1:0-296 GCA_964599645.1 uncultured Lentisphaerales bacterium
CGAGCTCAGTCGCATCAGTAAGACCATCGTGGTCGCTGTCAGCCAGACTGGGATCTGTGCCGTTGAGCATTACCTCATCCCAAGTGGAGAGGCCATCGCCATCGTGGTCGTCAATTGCTGGATCGAGCTCACCAAAAGCCCGCCAATGGAGTGTGAGGCCGTCGACCACGGCGTTGGTATCGCCGAGGGTATAGGTTTCGCCGCCGAGGTTGTGTTGGGCACCGATGACGAAGTTGGTGGCGGGGAGTCTGGCGTCCGGAGTCCCGAGTCCTGAAAGATCATAACGATAGACGAAA